>JALZWC010000307.1 GCA_023300255.1 Saprospiraceae bacterium
TCTTAGAGGGAAAAAGGGCAGGTTAAAATGGCTAATTTATTCTTACTCTTTGCCTTACATAGTCCTCTCTTTGAACCTCGGAATTTAGTACTTTTATAAATAGACTATCTTCCTTAACGTAATGCGCTAATACAATGTCTATTTCTTCAATATCGTTTTTTATATCTGCGATTATTGTTTGACAAATATTGGCGAGTTCTTCCTTTTGGTTTCTTTGTTCGTTCCAATTATTTATAGACACTGCTATCAAAATACCAATTACGACTAATACAATTTCTTGTAATGCATATCTAATAGAACGGAGCACTTTTTTATTCTTCATCTGATTACTTTAGTAACTCGATTTTTATCTACTCTTCAACCAATCTACTAATACTGTTCTATCCTCCCCACTCAACTTTGCTTCTGCGTGCAGCCAGGTATAGCTTTTCATAGGCATATATTTACTTTCAATAACCTCTACCATTTCTTCTATATTATGGTTTCTCTTTTTTGCATCATAATCTGCCCAAGTAGAAAAATTGACCTGTTGTCGCCCCCCTCTAATATGGCTTCTGATCATTAAGGAAATAGGCGCTACATTCGTATACCATGGATAAGCGGTGTGGTGGGAATGACAATCATAACAAGCATCCTTTAATAAAGTAGCAATATTGGCTGGTGGATTTTCCATAGCTATAAAGTCCTTTGCTGGAATACTTGCTGGATTCGTTTTATCAATTCGAATGAATTGGATCAGAATCAAAACGACTAATAAACCTAAGAAGATTTTCTGTTTCATATTTTTTCTTAAAAAGTGATTGGACAAATATACAGAACCTATGGGGATTTTCTGCTAATCTAAGAGTTTAGATATATTGCCACAAAGACACGCAGGCGCAAAGAAAAACACTTAGTGTCTTTGTGTCTTCGGAATGATGTAGAAATAAGTTTAGATTCTTGGGTATTCAAAATTTATACCTCAATTGAAACTTTACTCCAGTACGCTTAGGACCATCAATAGCTTCAGAACCATTACCTATTGTTTGTTGATTGGTCCAATACGTTTGCGCATATCGGGCTTCAAAAGTTAAGTGAGGCAGTTGATATTTTACATTTAAATAAAATCTAGTTCCTTTATTATAATAGGCTGGGATGGAGAACTGATACAATACATCATTTTCATAAGCATAGATGCGGGCATCATAACTGTCAATATTAAAGATAGCAAATCTGGTAGTAAAGCTAAGAGGAGATTCCATTGGTTTATATAATAGGTCTTGGTATATTAAAACACCCTTTCTTGTTGTCTCTGCTGGTGTATGCCAAGCTTGATCAAAAAATATCAAAGAAGAGTTGCTAGCTCCTATATGAAAATCAGCAACTTCTATACGAGATCTTATCTCGATTGCTTGGTTTAATTTATAATTTAAATGTATGCGACAAGTAGTTTTGTATTTATCGAATAATGCTTTTTGTTCAGTAGGATATTGAGCGTAGCTTTGTTGTTTTCGTTCTCTTTTGAATTGGAAATAGGCCACTAGTTTTTTTCTTTGCGTATAAGTAATTCTACTCAAAAATTCTGCTCCTGTAGAAGGGGCATCAATCTGAAAGCGCAGCCAGGGATGTTTCCAAATATCCATATATAGATCGACTGACCAATACCTATTGGGTTTAATAGATAGATGGCTATAGACGCCGTTTTCATTATTGGCGCCATTTGTTTCTGCAAATGCTTGTCCGAATAAGGATTGATATTTCTTTGGTAATAACCTGCTATAAAAAACTAAATCTATTGTTGGATGTAAACTAGACATTACGCCATTAACCGTCGCAAATTGGCCATTTTGGTCCATAGCAGTCTCCCCAAAGAAATGTATACTTCTCCAAGAATACCCATAATCTAAACTGACGTTCCATTGTTGACTTCCTGCGAATTGGAACTGTTGGTATGATTTTGTCGAAGGGGTGATTGCGGTATTCATTTGGGTATATAGGCCATTCATACTTATATATCCTTTTCGAGTAATCCCTTTTATTTGTAAACCTATGTTTTGTAAGACCACTTGATTTTTAGCCTCTATTTCTGATATCGTTCTATGTAATCCAGAGATGGGTAAACTACTGATTGATCGGCTATTTGTTGTACTGCCTGCTAGACTGTCTTGTGAAAAGACTAAGCTACCATCTCTTTTTCTACGAGAGTAAAATGCAGTGAATTGGAAAGAGGGACTTAAATTAATAGTGCTTCCAGCACCTCTGAAAAAATCTGCTTCATTGACAGCAGTATATCTATTTAATGGGGCACCGTTTCTTTTGACAGACACGATACTAGCTCCTTTTTTTGGCGCATAGCCTGAATTCAAAACTAAACCCTGTCCAAATCTAGCATTGAAGTCGCCAATAACGATTCTTGAAATTTTAGCGTTCCAATCTTTTAAAAAAAGATGGGCAGAATAAAAATCTATTCCTTTTTTTGATTTCCAGAACTGTTCTCCTGCATCTTTCTCCACTGTGAAACCTACACTGAATTTGTTTTGATAATTCTTAATGTACCTGATGTATAAATGATTGGGATCGCCTGTATAGGATTTGGGCTTTTCTTGGCTACCTTGATAGCCTTTTTTTGTTTCTATTATTCTATTCCAACGGAGATAGAGTGTCGACTTACTTTCTTTCAAAAGGGATGCCCAATTTAAAGTACGATCATCAAGACCTTTCTTAATACGTACATATGGTAAGATCGCTCGAATTGTTTTTTTATCAAATGCTGGAACTGCTTGTAATTCGTAAATACTAAGGAGTGGACCGATTTTGTAAATGTAGGATTGTAGGCTATTAATTTGAATAGGTGTCAATAAACCTAGAGAAGCTAATTCTGTCGTACTTGCTGTATTAAGTAGAAGTGGATCTTTATTATAATAATGGAGAGACTCCAAGATTGTGTTAAAATCGAATTCAGCTGTTTCTGATTCCTCTTGTTCAAGGTCCTGCTCTAATTGTTGTTCTAAATCGGAAAGTATTGGAACGGTCTCTGTTTGACCTATTATAGGGAGATAAGATGTTGTAGTAATAAGGAATACTAAGTATAGTTTTGACAACTGCCAGTAAGCTAGGTTTGATTCTAGGAGTTTGTAATACATAGGTATATAGCGTGTTATGAATGACTTTGAGTTGTTTAATCCTCCAGTCATAAATAGGTGATATTCAATTTTTTGAACTAAAATACACTTCCTTTTGACAAAAAAATAATTTTTTTTGAAAAAAATTCCCTAAAAAAGATACCATAGAATAAAAGGTGAAATAGAAAATAAGTGATTAAAATTTGGTAGAAGAGAACTTAGCGAATTTTCGTTTGGCAATAAAAAACAGCAATTTTCATAATAAAATAGTCAAAATATTAGGTGATTTTGATAGTGTTTTAACATGGATTACCTTTG
>JALZWC010000308.1 GCA_023300255.1 Saprospiraceae bacterium
GTATGATTTGCATACACCGTCCAAATCTTCGTATAAAATCAACTGGCAACTGATAATTACCTATAAAAATCGCCTAAAAATAGAACCAATCACCCCTGCCTAGCAGGGGCAACCACAAGGGATTGCCCATACTGCAAACTAAACTCAATGAACAATGTTAGGTGGGTAGCTCCAAAACTCACTTTAAGTAAGGAATTGACTGTATTGTTTTTTCATTCCTTGAACTTGATACTTAAACTTGTCTGTTTATTCCAGATAAAATCGTATATTAAAATTTGACTACTGATTGTCAACGTTTTTATAAGCATTCAAAATTCAAAATTTTTCATTCAGAATTAAGTCTATTGATGAGAGATAAAATAAAAGAGTTAGCCAAAGAATTTTACGAAGAGATCGTAGCGATCAGAAGACATTTACACCAACATCCTGAATTGTCTTTTGAAGAAGTGAAGACTGGAAAATTCATAGCCAAGAAATTAAAAGAATATGGTATTCCTTATAAACATGGTAGTGCCGGCAATGGAGTAGTGGGACTGATAAAAGGAAAGAACCCTTCTAAGAAAGTAATTGCGCTAAGAGGAGATATAGACGCCCTACCTATTACAGAAATAAATGACGTACCGTATAAGTCAAAAAATAAAGGAATCATGCATGCTTGTGGGCATGATGTACATACTTCCTCTCTGTTAGGTACAGCAAAAATATTGAATACCTTAAAAGATCAATTTGAAGGAACGATCAAACTTATTTTCCAACCAGGAGAAGAAAAATTGCCTGGTGGTGCCTCGATCATGATTAAGGAAGGGGTACTTAAAAATCCAGCTCCTACAAGTATCTTTGGACAGCATGTACATCCACCATTAGAGGCAGGTACTATAGGTATTCGTCCTGGTAAATACATGGCCTCTACGGATGAAATTTATTTAACAGTAACAGGTAAAGGAGGACACGGGGCTTTGCCACAAAATTGCATAGATCCAATTGTGGTCGTATCAAATATAATTGTTTCCCTTCAGCAGATCGTTAGTCGATCCGCTAATCCAACCATTCCAACTGTTCTAACTTTTGGAAAAATCAATTCTACTGGTGGTGCGACTAATGTCATACCAGATGAAGTAAAAGTGGAAGGGACTTTCCGTACAATGGATGAAAAGTGGCGCAAACAAGCCCACAAAAAGATGAAAAAATTAGCAGAGGGCTTGGCCAAATCAATGGGCGCTAAATGCACTTTTGATATAGTGAAAGGATATCCATTTTTAGTCAACGACGAAGAACTCACATTGAGGGCTAAAAAACGCGCACAAGAATACTTGGGGAAGTCGAAAGTAATTGATCTACCTATCCGAATGACGGCAGAGGATTTCGCTTACTTCTCCCAAGAAATACCCGCTTGTTTTTATAGATTAGGTACGGGAAATAAGAAACGGGGTATTACGTCGAGCGTTCATACAAATACCTTTGATGTGGAGGAGCGTGCTTTAGAAACGAGCATTGGTTTGATGGCGTGGCTTACGCTTAAAGAATTAGAGGAAGGATAGTCTTTGTAAAAGAAAACAACTCTCGTATACATAAAAAAAGCCTTCTGCGTTTTGAGTGATAATTTCACTCTTAACACAGAAGGCTAATTTTTTATTACTTACAGAAGAAATATTTATGATAACCCCTGCTCGCAATCTTTCAATAGAAAGTAGATTTAGTCAGCAGCAACTTCGTACTTCAAAGTAGCAGATAAGCTAGGATGAACCTTCACTTTTGCTTCGTAAGAACCTAATTCTTTAACTTCATCAGTTAAGATGATGTGCTTTCTTTCTATTTCAATTCCTAATTGATCTTTCAGTGCAGCAGCTAATTGAACATTAGTTACACTACCGAAGATCTTACCACTTTCACCAGCCTTAGCGCCGATTTTGATAGTAGCAGATTCAATCTTAGTTGCTAATGCCTTAGCTTCGTCTAAACGACCAGCTTGGAAATCAGCTTCCTTAGATTTTATCTCGTCGATCTTAGCACGGTTAGTAGCATTAGCTACCATCGCTAAGCCGCGAGGGATTAAAAAGTTACGACCATAACCTGGCTTCACCTTTACGATGTCCAGCTTTTCGCCAACTTTATCAACGTCTTTTAATAATATAATATTCATTGTCGAATATGAATTTTGAGGTAGCACTAAAGGCTACGATTTTAAGACTAAAATGATTTTGAAAAAAACATTTTATTTCAATAAATCAGTCACATATGGCATCAATGCCAAGTGTCTAGCACGCTTTATTGCTGAAGAAACCCGTCTTTGATACTTCAAAGAGTTACCAGTTATACGACGAGGTAAAACTTTACCTTGTTCGTTTACAAACTGCTCTAAAAAATCGGCATCTTTATAATCGATATGCTTAATACCAAATTTACGGAATCGACAGTACTTATCTCGCTTACCACCAATTTTTGGATTGCTTAAGAATTTTATTACTTCTCTAGTAGCCATTATATATCTACTTTAATTTTTTTTAAATAAGGAATAATTTAATAGCGCTATTTAAGGAAACACTATTAATAATGAACTAACAACTTATGCTTTAACTTCTTCTTTTGGTTTAGCGTCTGCTTTTTTAGCTGGCGCGTTATCAGAAGACTTTCGCTTATTATTGTTGTTATTGCCTCTTGGCTTTCCTTTACGCTTGTGTTGCGGCTCCTCTTCTTTTTTCTTTTTCTTTACTATTTTACCAATCTTACCCGCTCTTTTATCTTCGTTGTATTTAACACCATGTTTATCTAATCTTACAGATAAGAATCTAAGAATAGCATCGTCACGGGTCATTGCCAATTCCAAATCAGGAATTGATTCGCCATTAGCCGCTTCAAATTCTACACAGTAGTAAATACCAGTGTTACGTCTCTTAATAGGGTATGCCAGTTGTCGTAGGCCTAATTCGTCGATATGAACGATTTTGCCTGCGCCTTTAATAGTGTCGACATACTTTTTTGCTGCCGACTTAATTTCATCGCTCGACAGCGTTGGATCTACGATGAAAGTAACTTCATAATTTCGCATTCGATAGAAGTTTATTAGTTAAATGTTATTAAATAAATACTGCAAATCTAGTTATAAAATTTGCGGCTGCAAAAATAGCGATTTATTGTGTGTTTCGCAACTATGATTAGTGGATGTTTAAATTTTTACTTCCTGATAACCAGTATTTTAGGAACTTAGCTTCTGCCTGAAATGACTACTCCTTTTGCTAAGGGCTAATTTAGATATTTTTAATTATTGTAAAGCGCTGATAATCAAATTTTTAAGTTTTAGATATACGCTTGTAAGCGTAAAGGATAGAGTAGATACAATAGAGAATGCCCTTTCCCCATATAATTAAATTATACTACATATACTGTCTTAAATATCGATAACTCTGCTCCAAAGCTGCTAAACGTCGTGCTAAAGGCCCTTCATAAGCCCTATCTTCTATTTCTACACAGACTGCACCGTCATAGCCTGTGTCAGACAAAGTAGAGAAAAAATTTCCCCAATCTACCTGTCCTAATCCTGGTAACTTTGGAGTATGCCATAGACTCGGGTGAGAAAATAGGCCTACTTGGTCCAACTGATGCTGGTCAATTTTTAGATCTTTAGCATGCACATGAAAGAATTTAGATGAAAAATCTCGAATGGGTGCTAAGTAATCCATTCCTTGTAAGACCATATGGGAAGGGTCATAGTTAAGCCCAAAATAGTCACTAGGTATTGCTTTAAACATCCGAGTCCATACAGCAGGACTAATGGCTAAATTTTGTCCACCGGGCCATTCTGATTTTGTAAAAGACATTGGGCAATTCTCAATACCTATCCGCACTTTCTTTTTTTCTGCTGCCTTTACGATTGGTATCCATACTTTAAGGAATCGATCCCAATTATCGTCAATAGTTTTATTTTGATCCCTTCCGACGAAAGTATTGATCGTGTTTAAACCTAAGAGCGGAGCGATTTCTATTAATTTTAATATTTGTGCTACATATATTTTTGATTCTTTAGAATTGGCAACTAATGGATTCGGATAATAACCGAGGGCACTAATTTGAACGCCTGTTTGTTTTACTAATGTGGTTATTGTTTTTATCTTCTTTTTGTCTAAGTTTGCTACATCAATATGGGTTACACCAGCGTATCTACGTTTGGCTTTCCCTTTAGGCCAACACATGATTTCTACACAATCATAACCGATACGAGCAGCTTGATGGAGTACTTGTTTTAAATTTAGTTCTGGTAGAATAGCAGATACAAAACCTAATTGCATGATAGAGTTGTTTTAATTTTTTTAAAAACCTTTTTCCGTTCTTACGAAGGAAAGTAGGGCGAAAGAATAATTCTTTTATTTAAACCAAGACTTGGGAAGTTTTGAAAACTTACCAAGTCTAAATGCGAAACTCATTCTTTTGTTACTCTTAAGGAAAATCAATATAACAAATATGTCCACTACAAAGAAAAAAACTAAATCCATTTTATTATTAAATGGACCTAACCTAAATCTGCTTGGTAAAAGAGAACCTGAAATATACGGTAAGGAAACCCTCAAAGAGGTAGAAGATAAATGTATTCAACTTGGTAAAAAATTAGGCGTAAAAGTATATTGCGCACAACATAATGGCGAAGGAGGACTTATAGATTTA
>JALZWC010000309.1 GCA_023300255.1 Saprospiraceae bacterium
ACGCGTGGCAACAACGTGCATAATTAATATGCTTGTTTTATGCGTATCGTGAAATTCTGCCGAATTTCACTAATGGGTAGTTTTTATTTATTAATTTAGTTGCTTAACAACGCATACTAAGTCATGCACAAGAACGTTGCCAGTAATGCGCAAAAAAATCGAAAGTTTCCATATAATTCAACTTTTTTATTATCTTTGTTAAAGTAAAATGACAATAAAACTGAATGAAATCAAAATTTGAAGTAATATTTCTTGAACAAGCAATTGACTTTATGTCAAAAATAGATAGTAAAGCTAAAAAGAAAATTTACTATAATTTGGATAAAGCTAAACTCGAAAATGATCCTAAACTGTTTAAAAAACTAACAGATGATATTTGGGAATTTAGAACACTTTATCAAGGAATTCAATACAGACTCTTTGCTTTTTGGGACAAAACTGACAAAACCGAAACACTTGTGCTATCAACACACGGAATGGTTAAGAAAGTAAGTAAAGTTCCAAAATCAGAAATTGAGAAAGCATTAAAAATTAGAACTGAATATTTTAACGAATAAATTGAAAGTTATGGCAACAAAAAATAAGAAAATGAAAATGATGACACTTGACCAAATGAAAGACAAGGACATTGGGAAAATTGGAACAGCAGAAAGAGACAAATATGAATTTGACTTGAAAATGGAAGTTCTTGGAGATATGATTAAATCCGTAAGAAAGGAAAGAAAGTTAACTCAAGAACAACTCGGAGAATTAATCGGAGTTCAAAAATCACAAATTTCTAAATTAGAACGAAATACTAAAAATGTAACTATCGAAACAATTTTGAAAGTTTTTAGAGCTTTAAAAGCGAATGTTAGATTTAGTGTTGAAATGAATGAATTTGAATTTAAAGTAGCATAAGCACTACTGGCAACAAAGAACTGAGTTAAAAAACAAATAAATTCTTCGTTAATTTTGTGCACTATTATTCTAGCCTTAAAATTCTAATTTTTAGTTTTTAAGGTTTTTTACTTTGTATTTAAACCTATTTATTTAGACAAAACAGAAACGTAAGTTTCATCATAAGGCAAACCGGATTTTGCAATTGCAAAACTTTGTTTTAGTAATTTATTAGACACTGCTGTTAATGCCAACTTTTTACTTTTTCCCTTATTTGTAATACGCTCAAAAATTTCTTTACACCCTTTGTTTTGTTTATAAGCACTCATTGAACACATAAATAAAAGGTTCCGTAATTTTCTATTACCAACTTTACTAATTCTGCTTCGTCCTCTAACACTACTTCCAGATTCTCTAATAGTTGGTGTAATACCTGCATAACTGCATAATTGTTTTGCATTTTCAAACTTCTTAAATCCTGTTTTGACCCCTATAAAACAAGAGTAATCTTTTAAATTTCGATTATTAATTATGCGGCTATTTTTTTGATTAAAATTAAGTGTTTTTTTTGGCTCCATTTTTCCATCGGAGTTATTCTTCCTAAAAGCCTATGATGTCTTACATTGTTATAGAAAATCACATATCTTTTTAGTATTTGTTCTATTTCTCCGAAAGTTCTATACTCAAATCGCTGAAATACTTCTTTTTTTAGTATTCCATGATACGATTCTACGTAGGAATTTTCTTCTGGTGTAGCCACATGGGTGAATTCCTGACTCACACCTATTAACCCTAAGTATTCACGAACACTTTTTGCTATAAACTGGCTTCCGTTATCGCTCCTAATAACAATATTTTTAGGATATTGGTATTCTTCAAGCATTAAGGAAAGCAGGTTTATTACTTGTTTTTGTTTTATAGAAAAAGAAAAATAGTCTTTTAATATTCTACGAGTATGCACATCAATTATGGATAGTAAATAAGCGTTTTTACCTACGCTCGGAATCCACACCATTTTAATATCCATTTCCAAACACTCCATTGGGCGTGAGGTGATTACCTTTCTGAATTTCACAAACTTACGACCAGAACCGCTTCTATTTATTCTATGTTCTAATTTTAGCATGTTAGCCTGTTTCATTATTCTGTAAAGCTTTTTATGATTTATCAAATAATCATCCTTCTTTAAATAAGAACACATTAACCTATAACCACAGTCTATAAATTCATGACTTAAAATGTCTTTAACAGAAGCTATTACTGTTGCCTGGTCTACAAATCCATTTACGTCATGATAGGTTAGTTTAGAAGGTTTGTTTCCCTTCTTACCACCACTAGGTACTCTATAATAACTACTTTCTATTATACCTACCATTTTAATGATTTTAGTTTTACTGCATTTATGCTTCTGATAAGTTGCATCTACTAAATCTTTCTTGGATCGGACGTCCCAAACTTTTTTTTTAAAAGTTCTCGTTGCACTTCTAATTCTATTTCTCTATCACTAAGTAACTTACGTAGAACTCGATTCTCTTCTTCTGCGGACTTAAGTTCTTTACTCTTAGTGTCATAAGTGACTTTTAAACCTGCTTCTCCTTGATTCTCAAACTTCTTTCTCCAACTATAAAAAGTGCCTGTACTAACACCATACTTACGACAAGCTTCTACAATACCAATCTCTTCTGATTTAGATAGTATTTCTAACTTCTGGTCTAAGCTCCATTTCTTGTATTTCATATCTCAAATATATTTATTTGAAATTTAAAAGAACACTCCGAACTTATTGGGGGCTAAACTATATATCTCCTTCTTCTATACATTTCAATTTTCACATAATAATAGTTGTTTTTCTAGAGCTTACTTGTCTGTACAAAAATATTTACACCGCCTTTTATTACTAATAATGCTTTTAGTTGTAAAGGTAATAGCTGTTCAAAATTATTTGTTTCTAAAGCGTTTAAAATTTGTGAATTCCATTTTTTAAAAGACATATCTACTAGCTAAATTTAAGTATAACAAGGAACTAGCTATAATTGTTGGACTTACAAAACTACACCATTATCGTTTTGGCACGATGCTTGTAATTAACTAATTGTTAAACATTAAAACAAACAATTATGAAACATTTATTCCTATTATTATC
>JALZWC010000310.1 GCA_023300255.1 Saprospiraceae bacterium
ATAGAAAATATATCAAACTTAATTTAGATACATATAGCTCTAATGGTCACACCCTAACTGCGCCTTCCTTATTAATTGTAGAAACAAATAATTCATTTTCAATGCCATTATCAAAGAAGGCTTTATGCATTGCTTGTCCAACATTATCGGCAATTGACTGATTGATACTCAGCGCAAAAACAGATGGCCCTGCTCCTGAGATACTGCAACCCAAAGCGCCTGCATTTAAAGCAGCTTCTTTTACTTTATGAAAATGTGGAATTAATTGTGCGCGCTGTGGTTCGATGATTACATCGTTTAGAGAACGACCAATTAATTCTAAATCAGAATTGTACATACCTACAATTAAGCCAGCAACATTTCCAGTTTGCTCGATGGTTTGGTTGAGCGTAACTTGGTCACTCAAAATAGCTCGAGCATCTGCTGTTCGAATTTTGATTTGTGGGTGGACTACACTTGCATATAGTCCTTCAGGAAATGGGATGCTATGAACATCTAAAGTTGGATTATCTCGAATTAGAATTAGTCCTCCAAAAAGGGATGGAGCTACGTTGTCCGCATGGTAGGCACCATCTGCAACTTGCTCTCCAAGAACGGCAAAATGTAATAATTCCTTTTTTGAAAGCGGTTTTCCTAACAATTCGTTTACGATCATCGCTCCTGCCACTGCACTTGCAGAACTAGATCCCAATCCACTACTAAAAGGCATTTTTTTATGGACCTCTATTTCTATACCTATACCTGTTTCTCCTAGATGTTCTAATACACGCATCGCAGCAAAGCTTGCTGTATTTTTTTCTATCTCATATGGAAGCTTTCCATTTGCCCCTGTGATCTTTGTAATTCTTAATCCGGGCTTATCCGATAGGTATCCAATAATTTCATCTCCTGGTTGGTCAATGGCAAATCCAAGAATGTCATATCCACATGCGACATTGGCTACTGTAGCAGGAGCAAATACTTTTATTCCTTCTTTCATATTTCTATTTTAACAATAAATACACGTTTTGTATCTATTTCAATAAATTTCCAATTTTTATAACTTCTGCAAAGACACCTGCAGCAGTTACCTCGGCTCCTGCGCCTGGTCCACGGACAACTAATGGTCGCTCCTTGTAGCGCTCTGTCGTAAAGACAATCATATTATCACTACCGCTTAGAGAATAAAATGGATGTGATTCATCTACTCCTTCTAAGGCAATACTTGCTTTGCCTTTGTGCAGCTTTGCAATCATTCGTAAGACCTGTCCTTTCTTTGCAGCCTTTGCTCGCATTGCTTCAAAGTAGTCATCTGCTTTTTCCAGTTCTTTCATTAACTGGTCTACAGTCTTTGCATTCGTACAAGCTTTCGGCAGGATATTTTGAATAGCTACATCACCAGGTTCTAAAGCCAATCCTGTCTCTCTAGCTAAAATGACAATCTTCCTTCTTACATCTAACCCACTTAAATCTTCTCTAGGATCTGGTTCTGTGTAACCTCGTTCTCTAGCTTCTTTTACTATATCACTAAATTTAGTTCCTTCTACAAAAGAATTGAAAATGAAAGAAAGAGATCCAGATAAAATGCCTTCTATTTTTGTAATTCTATCTCCACTATTTGTCAAATCATTTAATGTGGAGATAACTGGTAAGCCTGCTCCAACATTCGTTTCATACATGAAATGAACGCCTCTTTTTTCAGCCGTATTTTTTAATTTTTGATATTGAATATAAGAAGAAGAAGTGGCTACTTTATTAGGAGTAGAAATAGAAATGCTACTGTCCAGAATTTCGTGATAATAGGTTGCTATCTTTTTATTCGCTGTATTGTCTATGAAAATAGTATTAGACAAATTCATAGCTTTCATCTGTTCGATGAATCCCGCAAAGGACGTTTTTTCCTTAGCAGCAGTCAATTGTTTTTTCCAACTATTAAGATTAATACCTTGCTCATTGAATAGCATATGCTTACTATTGGATAGGCCGACTATTTTTATTTCAAGTCCCCCTCTTTCTTTCAGCAACTTTGCTTGATTTTTAATTTGCTTGATTAAAGTACCGCCGATTAAGCCAACGCCTACCATAAACAAATGAAGCGTCTTTGTTTCTGATAAGAAAAAAGATTCATGTAAAGCATTTAATGCTTTGCTTTCATTCGCCTTATTAATAACAACAGAAATATTTAATTCGGAAGAGCCCTGTGCGATGGCCACTGCATTTATTCCATTCTTGCCTAATGCCCTAAACATTCTTCCTGCTATACCTGGCTGTAACCGCATATTCTCTCCTATGATTGCCATTACCGCTAAATCATTTTCTATTTTTACAAAATCTACCAAATTAGATTGGAGTTCATTTTTAAACTCTTTCTCTACGGTCTTTTTTGCTTTCTTAGAAGATTTTGGCTCAATAGCAAAACTAATTGCGTTTTCAGAAGATCCTTGAGTTATCAATATGATATTAATGCCAGCTTGAGCTAAAGAATTAAACAATCTACCAGCGATGCCCGGCACTCCGAATAGACCACTACCAGAAAGAGTCAACAATGCTACATCACTAATAGACGAAATACCTTTAACTGCTGTACCATTATTATCCGATTGATGAGAAATGAAGGTACCTTCAAACGATGGATTAAAAGTATTCTTAATATATATAGGAATATTTTTCGTATAAGCTGGTTGGATGGTTGGCGGATAAATGACCTTCGCTCCAAAGTGAGACATTTCCATTGCTTCTCCATAAGTCATGGTAGGAATGGTAAATGCACTTTTCACCTTTCGTGGATCAGCAGTTAACACGCCATCTACATCCGTCCAGATCTCAATAGCTTCTGCTTCTAGTCCTGCACCTAATAATGCGGCAGTATAGTCGGAACCACCTCTCCCTAATGTGGTCGTCAGACCTCCTTTATCTGAACCGATAAAACCAGTGACGATTTGAACCTTTGAAGCAGTATTATAATGAGCTTTTACCAATTCATAGGTTGTCTTTAAATCTACCTGTGCAGTGCCAAAGTTTTTATCTGTTTTGATAATAGTTCTAGCATCTAAGAATTCAGCAGCAATTCTAGCCTCACTCAGTGCATGAGCGATAATGTAGGCAGAACTTCGTTCTCCAAAACTCAAGACATAATCCATTGTTCTAGGAGAAGCTTCTCTTACTAAGAAAATACCATTTAATAAATCTTTGAGTGTCTGGTGCGTTTCTTTCATTTCCGCTATAGCTTTTTTCTCTCTAGCACCGCTCAACAATTTCTTAATAGCAGCTGTATGTCTTTTTTGAAATGCATTATAGGTCTTCACATAAGAAGCATCTGCATTAGCTGCTTTGGTCGCCATCTCAATTAGAGAATCTGTAACGCCACTGAAAGCGGAAAATACTACGGTGAATTTTTCGCCTCGCTTGCGGTATTCTTTTAAAATATCAATAATACCTTTGATTCTGTCTGGAGTACCGACGGATGATCCGCCAAATTTTAATACCTTCATTGTAGAGGAAGCTGTTGTGTAACGAAACTTGATAACGACGAGAAAACAAGACCTTCCAAATGGCTAGGCTATTGTTTTGCCGTTACTTAGTACACTGTAAAATAAATTTCTTTGCATTTTGTCGGCGCCTTTTGAGGCAACTCTTCGTTGCTCATCACTCAAGTAACTAAGGCTATTATCGTTCTTTGCGTCTATCTGGCTAGCTAGACAGGCCTTGATTTGCCTCAAAATTCGCTCGACAAAAAACTAAAGAACTTATTTTACACTGTACTTAGTATCGCTACTTTTGTAAGGGCCAAAGAAATTACAACTATTTTGATATGCCTTAAAGTTCCACGTCGTATTCTTTTTTCTTACTTAAGATGAAAAATATTCTTGTTTTACGTAATTACAGTAGAATGTTTGAATCTGAACTTAGAGTATGTCTAAAATTTTAAACATGTTCTTAAAGAGATCAAATATTCTGCGAATTTATTGTTTTTTTCTAAACCGCTAGAACTATGAACCTACTCAAAAAAAGAACCATTTTTTGGATCTTTGCTTTGGCTTTAATCTTTTCTGCCTTTTCACCAGTAATAGACTGGGGATTCTTTGCACATCGTCGAATTAATAGACTAGCCGTTTTTACGCTCCCTATAGATTTAATTCCTTTTTATAAAAAACATATTGATTATTTAACGGATAATGCGGTAGGACCTGATAAACGGCGGTATGCAGTAGCAACGGAAGGGATTCGACATTACATAGATTTGGATGTATGGGGAACATTTCCCTTTAAAATGCTTCCGAGGAGTAGGGTAGAAGCAAGCCGTTCTTATACAGAAATATTGGTACTCAACGAACAAAAAGATAGTATCAAATTATTTGGGCAACAAATGGAGTTGAGAAGAGACGGTAGTCTAATTTTAAAAGGCAATAATTTTCAACAATTCTTCGGACGAGATAGTCTTTTTATAGATCAAGAAGATTACGATCGCTTTTTTTATGAAAAAATATATAATCCACTATATGAAAAAGAGTGGCCAATAGATTGTGCAATACTTAAAAATTATTTTGATAGATATGATTTTGTATTGCCTTGTGATAAAGCAATTGCTGTAGATACATTCGTGGAACATGGTGTACTACCTTATAATTTAGTTCGATTACAAGGTAATCTAACCCGAGCGATGGAAGCAATGGATAGTGATCTTATATTACGTTTGTCTGCGGATATGGGGCATTACATAGGAGATGCACACGTTCCACTCCATACGACGAGCAACTATAATGGGTATCAGACTGACCAGATAGGTATTCATGCTTTTTGGGAAACTCGTTTACCTGAACTGTTTGCCGACGAGCAGTTTGATTATTTTGTTGGACAAGCTAGCTATATTGAAGATCCAGTATCTTATTACTGGGAGATAGTTTTGAATAGCCATTCTTTGGTCGCAGATGTTTTAAAGATAGAAAAGGAACTAAGCCGTAATTATCCAAAAGATCAACAAGATTGTTTTGTAGCTAGAGGAACTGGAGCTATGCAAAATATTCCTTGTGAAGCTTATGCCGAAAAATACCACCTACTATTGGATGGACAGGTGGAACAACAAATGCGAGCTGCTATAAAGGCGGTAGGAGATGCATGGTATACTGCTTGGATTAATGCTGGGCAACCAGATTTATCTAGAGCGCATAGAGAAAAAGCTACTACTGAGGATGAAAAAGAAGAAGAAATGTTGGAAAAGACTTTTTTTCTTGGAAAGATCTTAGGGCGAAAACATTAGATATATAAGATTATCGGAAAAAGAAATTTTCAGATAGTTGTTTATCAAATAGGAATAAATCTATTGATAAGGTCAAAGTGAAAGAGCGGTAATGTTTATTACCGCCCTTATTTGTGTATAGGATTATAAATGTTGTCTTTTATCAGTTGTATATTTTGAGAAAGTCCTAGTTCAAAACTTTCTATCTTTTTTTGTAATCTACAGTACCATTGATAAGAATGCCTCTGAATTATTTAAAGGGGCTATTTTTAATAACTCAGGAATAATAAACTCTTTTACAATGCCCGTAATTTCGTTACCCTCTTTATCAAGAATTTCAAATATTACCCTTCTGTTGAATTGTCTACCAACAGAACTATCATCTCCTAGTAAAGAATTTTTTGCAATTGGCGTTGTCTCTCCAAACTCTTTTATTAAAATTCTAAAATCTTCTATCCCTTTGGTTAGTAAATAGTTTTTTGCGGTATGTGCTCGATTCTCAGACAATTTAAAATTGTATTGTTCTGATCCTCTGCTATCTGTATGGCCATTCAATCGGACCATGTTTTCTGGATTAGCATGTAAATAATATCCTAGCTTATCTAATTCTTGCGTTGACTTGTATCGCAGGTGGTATTTATTGAAATCAAAAAGTATGTTTTCAATCTGACCTGGAGCCGTGCAAGAATTTGCGCAAGCAGTGCGCTCTTCTGTAATGTTGATGACCTTTGCAAATTGAATACCTTTCGCTTTTGCTTCTTTTTGGATTGCCTCGGCCGTGGCAATCTCTTCAAAGTCACCTATGTAATATCGATACAGATCATTGTTATCTACAAACAGATTTACGTTTTTCATTCCTTGAAAATGATGTAAACTAACTGCTGTTTCAAAGACAGATAACTCTACTCTATATTGGTCTGCTGATGCGAAAAAACTACATAATAATAGAAAAGAAATTAAAATAAATTGCTTCATAAGAATGTCTTTATACAGAGTTATTTCCTAAATAAACTTTGGGTATTTATTTAAGAAACTACTCTAATCAGATAATAAAATTAACGAAGGATAATAAAAACAAACTTGTATGATAGCGAAGTTATCCTACTCGATTCTATTTTATTATTTCTACCTTCAAAGCTTAGTTATAAGTGCACAACTAAAGCTAGTGTGTTCTGGTTAGAGAATAACAGATGTTTTTTTTAGAAACTACTTTGTAGTAGTAGATCATCAAATGTAAAGTCTTTGGAGGAGTCTGAATTACAGAGCTTTACAATGACATTTGTGTGAGATATCCCGAATCAATGCTTAAATGTAGAATAGATTGAAGTAGGTGCAAACCCAAATTGATTATTCGGTAGGTTTTCTTCTATTGAGTGTCGAGAAGCATTTACGGAATGGTTGGTAAGCTAAGATATGCGGTTTATCCAGAGAATGTAGAGGGAAGTATATACTATGCTTTTTATGCGGTGACTTCTGCTAAAAATTGATCTAATAAGGTATTAAAGCTTTCTGGCTGCTCCATCATAGCAGCATGGCCACAGTTTTTTATAAAATGAAGCTTAGAATTTTCAATTAAATCGTTAAATTTTTCTCCTACAAAAGGTGGAGTAATCGTATCATGATCTCCCCATAATAATAAGGTAGGAGCTGTTATTAAATGGAGTTTATCTCCTAGATTGTGGCGGATTGCAGACTTTGCGGTAGTAACGATTCTAATTGCCTTGTTTCTGTCGTTTACGGTCTCAAATACTTCATCCACTAATTCTTTACTAGCTACTTCAGGATCGTAAAATATTTCTTGTGTTTTATTCTGTATAAATTCATAGTTTCCTCTTTTAGGAAAAGTAGAACCTAAAGAATTTTCAAATAGACCAGAACTACCTGTTAATGTAATAGAGTTGATTTTTTCTGGCTGTGCCAAAGCATATAACAAAGAAATATGTCCGCCTAAGGAATTACCAAGTACATTCACTTTGTCAAAACCTTTAAAATTTACAAAATCTTGAACATGATCAACCAATCCACTTACGGTAGCTTCTCTAATAGGCAAATCAAATATAGGTAGCATTGGAACTACTACATTGTATTTTTTAGAAAAATGGCTAATGATTCCTTCAAAATTACTCAATGCGCCAAATAGTCCATGCAATAGCAACAGAACATCGTCTCCTCCCTTAGTCTCTAGAAATTTATATTTTTCTATTTCCTGTAATTCGTAATTCATGAAAGTATTAGTGGTTGAGTAATTTTACTGTTCTGTTGTTAATAACTATTTACTTAGATGCATTAACAGCTATATAAGTAACACTTATTACCTAAAGTAGGGCCTATATATTTACAAACTTATCATTTTATTCTTTCACAACAAAAGTTATACCTTTTATAAAAGGAAAACGTCTTAAAAGCCTACTTTGATATGCTTTAGATAATAGAAAAGGACTAACCTGATTGCCAAGTTAGTCCTTTCTTAGGTTTAATAAAGAAGTTTAAATTACACTTCTGATTATTTGCCAGTGATTAATCGAAGATATTGATCTATCCTTGGTACTAATATAATTTCAGTTCGTCTATTTAATTTTTTTCCTTCTACTGTTTCGTTGTCTCCTTTTGGTTTAAATTCTGCTCTACCAGTAGGAACTAATCTAGCAGGGTTAATTTCATAGTCTTGCTGAAGGGAACGTACCACAGCTACGGCTCTTTTAATACTTAAATCCCAATTATCTTTACTAGATGTAAAAGCAATAGGATCACTATCTGTATGTCCTTCTACCAATACATCTATATTGCTATGATCTTTTAACACTTTTGCTACATTAGACAAAATAAATTTTGAATTACCGTTTAATTCAGCTCTTCCTGTATTAAAAAATACCTTATCAGAAACGGTGATATAAACAACACTTCCTTTAGAGTGGATTTGAATATCATTATTATAGTCACTTCCAAGAGAACGCTTTAAATTACTAACTAAGGATAAGCTGGCAGAATCTTTTCTAGCTTTTCCACTAGGAATACCTTCCATAGAAGTTAAAGCCTCTTTTAACTGCTTAGATTCAGCATCACTCAATAAAGACAAGTCTGAAAGGCCATTAAAAAATGCTTCTCCTTTAGCTTTCTCCATAGAAACAGCATCGTTTAAAGATGCTATCTTAGAATCTTTACTACTCATGTTGTTGGTTTGAGAAGCAACAGTTCCTTCTAAATCTCTAACATTTTGCTCTAACTGACTTTTTGCAGACTCCATTTCTGCTAGCTTCGCTTTGGTAGCATCTAATGTTTGTTGGATCGTGTCTCTATTTCCCTGTAAAGCCAAGAAATCTTTTTTCTTAACACAAGAAGAAAGAATAAATAATAGCGCTAAGCCTACTAAAAAATGTTTGTTCAAAGAATAATTCATTTAATTAAATTTTTTGTTCGTGATTAAAAATAATTTCTAAGGAATGATGTAGAAATAAGTTTAGATTCTTGGGTAGATTATTTTGGTCTTAATTTTTTTAAAAAAATCCTTGTATAGTTGTTCTATAGAAGTATTTTTTAAAGGAAAGTAAGGGCAAAAGAATCAGCCAAGAGTCTGAAGTTATTTTTTCATCATTCCTAAATTATTTTTACCACTGTTTTAAAGGGGGTATAAAAGCGGCGAAATTAGAAAAATAGATACAAAAAAAAGAAAACTAGAACTAAAATTTAGTTGTTTCTAAGATCAATTTGCTCTTTTGGCGTAAGCCAAGTGTTAGTTATCTGAATTTAGATTTTTTCTAAACAGAAAGCTATGGGAGTTAATTTTATTTTTTTCTTGAAAAATTGGTATTTTAGGTACTATATTGCTGAACTTTTACGTCTTATTGCTTGTATACTAAGCAACAGTCTTGTTTTCTTAAACTGTTTATTTGAATTTATTTAACTACAAAAAGATAGAAGAAGATCTTAAAAGTGGTTATCAACTTGAAAATATTTATTCGTTATGGCTATAATGATTACTGATGAATGCATTAACTGTGGAGCTTGTGAACCAGAATGCCCAAATAATGCGATTTATGAAGGTGGTGTAGAGTGGGCGGTCTCTGATGGTACTAGTGTAAAAGGGGACTATACTCTTGAAACAGGTGCTAGTGTAGACGCAGATCATCAAAATGAACCTGTAGAAGAAGATTTCTACTACATATCTCCTGATAAATGTACAGAATGCAAAGGTTTTCATGAAGAACCTCAATGTGCTGCAGTATGTCCTGTAGATTGCTGTGTGCCAGACCCAGAGAGAGAAGAAACAGAAGCGGTTCTTTTAGAAAGAAAAGATAAGCTACATTTGTAAAAAAATAATTATAGAATATTAGGCCCTTATTTCTTTAAATAAGGCAGTTATTTCGGGAATATTTCAATTAATAAAAAAAAATATTTCTAAAGACTTGACATGTTCCTAATAATCCTATTATATTTGCACCTCTTCTGAAAAGAAGTATAGTATTAAGCAGTAGTAGCTCAGCTGGTAGAGCACAACCTTGCCAAGGTTGGGGTCGTGAGTTCGAATCTCATCTACTGCTCTAAGGCCTTCAACAGTGAAGGCTTTTTTTATAGATAAAGCAGTACATTTGCTGCAACAGGATGCCCGAGTGGTGGAATTGGTAGACACGCCGGACTTAAATTAAAATTGAGTGCTCCCAGAGAAATCTGGGAAGTAGAATCCTTCAAATTCGGGGAAACCTTCCAGCTTTATGCTGTTGGCAATCCCGAGCTAAGCTTTGACTATTTATAGTCATTGAAAGTGTAGAGACTTGACGGAGGATGCCTAAGTTCTTTTAGAATATGGTGAAGAGAAAGTCCAGACCACAAAACCTTAAAATTTTAGGGTGCAGCTAAAGCTGTAGTTGGTAAGAAAATCCTGTGCTTTTCGGAGCGTGCGGGTTCAAGTCCCGCCTCGGGTACCACCAAAGCTCAACAATCGTAAGATTGTTGGGCTTTTTTTATG
>JALZWC010000311.1 GCA_023300255.1 Saprospiraceae bacterium
AAATGAATTAATTCATTTTTTACAAGTCATTGATGCTAAACAACTTTTACTCTTAACTTAATACATGTTAGAAATAAGAAACCTATCAAAAAAATACACTAGCGGATCAAAGACCGTAAGTGTATTAAAAGATATTAACTTTAAAATAGAAGCAAAAGAAATCGTATCAATCGTAGGGCCTTCTGGTAGTGGCAAAACTACGCTACTAGGGCTATGCGCAGGATTGGATAAAGCCACCGCAGGAACAGTCATTTTAAACAATAAAGCTTTAGAGCCATTATCCGAAGATGAAAGAGCTAAATTAAGAAATGAATGTGTCGGTTTCATCTTTCAAAATTTTCAACTCATTCCTACTTTAACCGCTCTAGAAAACATCATGGTTCCACTAGAATTAAGAGGTGAATCAGGTAGTGAAAAGAAAGCAATGGACTTGTTAGAAAAAGTTGGCCTTGCCGCTCGGCATGACCACTACCCCACTCAATTATCTGGAGGGGAACAACAACGAGTATCTCTAGCTAGAGCTTTTTCTAATGATCCCAAGATACTCTTTGCAGATGAACCTACTGGAAATCTAGATGAAGAGACTGGTCAAAAAGTAGAAGCCTTATTGTTCCAGCTTAATAAAGAAATGGGTACGACATTAGTCATCGTTACGCATGATTTAAGTTTAGCCGCTAAAACAGATCGAATCATTAAGTTGAAAGGGGGGAATATTATAGAGGATATTAAGCAATAATCTTAATAATATAGTAAGGAATAGTGCAAAAATAAATTCACATTCTTGGCTGCTTCTTTTGTGCTTTCTATGAAAATTATTGCAGAGATATTCAGAAAATATCGGTTTCTGCTATTTATTTTTTTTTACGCTTAACACCATCTTTGTCGTTACTAGTCCCTAGTTTCAATTATTTTAAAATCACTTTGCTTAAAAAAGCCAAATAATCTTGCCTTTTTTTGTAGACTGACATTTGTCAATAACAGAATAGATACGTATCTTTATATCAACACACCACTTTTAGTACTTTATCTACACACCAATTTAAGTTTCAAAAAATACTTTATATTCTAATTTAGAGTAGAATCGTTTCTTTCATTAGAGGCTAGTTGAACACAACTCCTCCTCTTCACGCTATAATAGCTGCCGCATTCATTTAATTATGGATGCGGTTTGTTTTTTTTGAAAACGACTTGTCATCCGACCACTCTAAAGTGATCGGACGACTTGACCTGTCCAACGAAATACTACCTCAACAAAAACAAGCGGTCCGACCACTCCAAAGCGATCGGATAACTAAACACAAAACTAAACAACTATGGATTTCGAAAAAAAACTTAATCTACCATGTCTACAATCAGGGTAATAACAAAGACCCTATCTTCTTTCAAGACAAGAACTATCTTTTCTTTCTACAAAAAACAAGAGTATTGCTACTACCCTATCTAGACTTCCTCTCTTATTGTCTAATGCCCAACCACTTTCATTTTCTAGTATGCGTCAAAGAAACAGTTCTAATTCAAAAAAATAACAAATCTAGAAGCCTAAATTTAGCTATTGCCATATTGCTTCGCTCTTACACAAGAGCCATTAATATACAAGAACAAAGAACAGGTTCTCTATTTAGAGCAAAAACTAAAGCCAAAAATGGATTTATTAACGACTTTATAACAATAGGTTCCAAGCACGAAGATTTATTATTTCAGCCAAATAATGATTATGCTCGACAATGCTTTCATTACATACACAATAATCCAGTTAAAGCCGGCCTAGTAAGCAAACCCGAAGACTGGAAATATTCTTCCGCACTAGATTATGCAGGCTTAAGAAATGGAACGCTTTGCAATCAAGCTTTGGCAAAACAACTGTTATTTTGAAAACGACTTGTCATCCGACCACTCCAAAGTGATCGGACGACTTGATTTGACCAACGAAATACGCTCTCAACAAAAACAAGCGGTCCGATCACTTCCAGTGGTCGGATCGCAACGCAATCTGTCATCCGACCACTCAAAGTGATCGGACGACTTGATTTGGCCAACGAAATACACTCTCAACAAAAACAAGCGGTCCGATCACTTCCAGTGGTCGGATCGCAACGCAATCTGTCATCTGACCACTCGAAGTGATCGGACGACTTGATTTGACCAACGAAATACGTTCTCAACAAAAAAAAAGCGGTCCGATCACTTCCAGTGGTCGGATCGCAGTACAAACAAAAATAGCGGCCCTCCCGTAAAAGGAAAGACCGCTATTTTAGTCAGCACATATAAAATCTCTACTAATTAGCCAACTCAATACTCAAATTCATCACTGCACCATCAATCTCAATCGAGTCATCACTGGCAACACTATCCGCCAAAGTCAGTTGATTAGACAAGACCTCTGCATTAATATAATCACTAAACAGCTCTACCGCTGGCACAACCGTTTCTTGCTTCTCTAAAGTAATCTTAATACGATCCGTCACATTAAATTCTTTGGTCTTTCTAAGATTTTGAATCCGATTAACCAATTCTCTTGCCATCCCTTCTGCTCTTAGATTATCCGTTAGAGAGATGTCCATTGCTACCGTTAAGTCGCCATCATTCGCTACTAACCACCCTGGAATATCTTCGGCGATAATGTCAAAATCTTCTAAAGTCAACTCGTAATTCTCCCCATCAATAGTTAATTGAAAAGCGTTACTCTTCTCAATAGCTTCAATATCTTCTTGTCCCAGTTTATTGATAATAGGAATCGCTGCTTTCATATTCTTGCCTAACTTTCTTCCTAAGGTTTTAAAGTTCGGTTTGATTTTCTTTTTGACGATACCTTCTGTATCCGTGATATATTCAATTTCTTTTACGTTTACTTCTGCTAAGATTAAATCTTTTACGCCATCTACTTGGGCGCTAAAAGATTCATCTAAGATCGGCAACATAATTTTCTGTAGCGGTTGTCGTACTCGAATATTTTCCTTTTTCCTTAAGGATAAGACCATAGAAGAAATCCGCTGCGCATAATCCATTCGCTCTTCTAAATCTTTATCAATCGCTTCATGATTGACTCTTGGAAAACTCGCTAAGTGTACAGAAATATGCTTTTCTTGCTTCGTTACTTCATTTAGATTCTTATATAAGTAATCCGCAAAAAATGGAGCGATAGGCGCCATCATTTTAGAGACTGCTTCCATACAAGTATACAATGTCTGGTAGGCAGCGATTTTGTCTTGTGTGTAATCGCCTCTCCAGAAACGGCGACGACATTGGCGTACATACCAGTTGGATAAATTATCCATCACAAAGGTTTGTACTTTTCTTGCTACAATCGTCGGTTCATAATCTGCGTACGCTTCATTAACTTCTTTGATGGTTGTGTTTAATAAAGATAAAACCCAACGATCTATTTCTGGTCGATCTGCTAATGGCACATTGTTTTCTTGATATTTGAATCCATCAATATTCGCATAACCTGCGAAAAATTTATAGGTATTGAATAAAGTACCGAAGAATTTATTTCTAACCTCAATTACACCATCTGGATCATACTTTAAATTATCCCATGGTGGAGAAGCAACAATCATATACCAACGATTGGCATCTGCGCCATGCTTCGCAATCGCTTCGAATGGATCAACCGCATTGCCTAAAGATTTAGACATTTTTTTTCCATTCTTGTCTTGTACTAATCCATTAGAGGTTACATTTTTAAAGGCAACACTATCGAATACCATCGTACTTATTGCGTGTAGTGTATAGAACCATCCTCTTGTTTGATCTACTCCTTCTGCAATGAAATCTGCTGGAAATTTACTTTCAAACGTTTCTTTGTTTTCAAATGGGTAATGCCATTGTGCATAAGGCATAGAGCCACTATCAAACCATACATCTATTAAATCGAGTTCGCGATGCATTGCTTCGCCATCTTCAGATACCAAGACTACTTCATCAATATATGGACGATGTAAATCTTTTGGCATTTTCTGATCCATCCCTAATGCCTTATTCGCTTTGTCTATTTCCGTCTGTAGCATCGCTAAGGAATCTATACAGATTTCCTTCGTAGTGTCTTTGGTTCTCCATATAGGTAATGGAATACCCCAGTATCTAGAACGGGATAAATTCCAATCTTGTAAATTCTCTAACCACTTACCAAAACGCCCTTCTCCTGTTGATTTTGGTTTCCAATTGATCGTCTTGTTTAGTTCGGACATACGCTCCTTCATAGAAGAAGTCTTGACGAACCAGCTATCTAATGGGTAGTATAAGATTGGCTTATGCGTTCTCCAACAATGTGGATAATTATGCTCGTACTTAGCTACATTAAAAGCTTTATTGTTCAACTTTAAATCTACGGAGATATCGATATTCACATCTACATAATCTGGATCATCTTTGTAGTTCTTAACATAGCGGCCAGAAAACTCTCCGACGGTATCAACAAATTTCCCTTGTTTATCAACCAAGGTCAGCGTACCAATACCATTCGCAATACCAACCTTTCTATCATCTGCACCAAAAGAAGGAGCAGTGTGTACAATACCTGTACCATCTTCCGTAGTTACGAAATCACCGATGATCACTTTAAAAGCATCCGTACCTCCATGTAATGACTCTATTTCATTTCCAAAATCAAATAGCTGCTCATATCGAATCCCATCTAATTGCGAACCTTTAAATACTTCGCTTTGTGATAAGATCACATGCTGCTTTTTACC
>JALZWC010000312.1 GCA_023300255.1 Saprospiraceae bacterium
CTTGTGGTTGCCCCTGCTAAGTAAGGCAACCACAAGGGATTGCCCATACAATAGCTCCGTAACTTCTTAATTGTAAAGAACAATGTTAGACAGGTAGCCCTTCATACTTATTACTTATTACTTTATACTTATTACTTATTACTTCACTTACACTTTCCAAAATCGCAGTAACAAACCTTCAATCAATAAAAACACTAAAACAGCAATCACACACCATCTCCAATAAGGAATACCTTGACTACGCTGTCCAATCAATGTAGTATAATCGGTATCCGCATTAGCTGTCAAAACATTTATTTGATCCCCTACTCTAGCTTTCAGGTCCGTTTCACTCCAGTAATCTAATTGAGATTCTTTTCGGTCATAATTAAAGGCAAATTTAGATAATGGCTTATCTTTCTTTAAAAACAGATTATAAAATCCTGCTTCCTTCACTTGATCATAAATGCCTAAAATGACTTTAGCTCCTATTGCTGTTTGTTCTGGTATAAATTCTTCTGCTTGACCTTTTAATTTGTAGACCGTTTCCGATTCTGTAATCAGATTATCGGTATCTATATAGCCATCTTTACCAATAGTATAGGCGATACGCTGTGCCTTGGCAGAAGAAATGGCCATTTTGTAAAGCATTGGGACAAAAATTTCTCCATTTTTAACTAAATTACTATAGTCGTCAGAAAGCGGCGCTGAACATAAATATAAGTTTCCTTTATCAAAACTATACTTACCTAAAAAAGTACTGCCATCTCTATAAGCTAATAATTTTTCTTCTTTATTACTACCAAAATTGGTCAACTGGTAGTTTGCCTGCGTTACAGGAAGTTTAAGATTCGCTCTTCTATCTTTATATACATCCTTGAAAATAAATTCTTCATAATTCACAGAACCTACCGTTTTTTCCTCCTTAACAAATTGAACATATTGATTAGCTTCGAAGGCTCTTAGAAAGCTCTTATAGGTTGTTAGGTTAGCATTGGTGCCTGGAAAGACTAATAAATTGCCTCCATTCTTAACATACTTATTCAACTCAAAAGCTAAACCAGAAGAAATGGCATTGATACTATTTAGTACGATCATTTGGTAAGATGCGAATTTCGCATAGTCCAAATTAGTATTTTGTTGATTGGTTAATCTAAAATAAGATGCGCCTTTGAATGCCGCATTGAGGTACTTATCAGGACCTCCTTCGTTGATCGCCAATACTTCAATTTTTTCCGCTACATTGAATGTGAAAAAATAATGATCATCAAATTGAACTGGATAATCCGTAATAGATAACTGCGCTTCATGCCATCCTGTATGCTGAATCGTTAAATTAATCGTGTCTATTGCTGTTCCACCAGCAGGTATAGACAAGGTGCCTACAGGTTTCTCTTGTCCGTCATATTTTAGGGATAGTCTTAAATTTTCCGCAGCTTCGTTGCTATGATTCTTTACCCGAACGACTAATTTATTCGTCTGGTTCATCATTTGCACTGGGGCATCAAACCAACAAGAATCTATACTAATATTTTTTTCTTGTACCGACTGTAATGGAACTAAATTAACTTCAACAGTCGTATCTTGATAGGCTTCTATATCGGTAATATTCTTTTGAAAATCGGAAACGATATACGCGATGTTATTTTCATTAGTAGCAGCGTTTAAGACCTGTTTTTGTCTAGCAATCACCGTAGACATTGTTCTTACTGCTGGGCTTACTTTAATTTCATCTACTAAGGCAAGGGCATCTTCTTTACTAACTAACCTTTGGTGTCTTCCTTCAAAATCACTAGTTAATACTTGAAATTCATCTTCTTCTTGGTAGGCCGTGATTATTTCTCTAGCACGTTGTTTCGCTTTCTCCATTAGCGGTACGTCTGCGCTCAATGCGCTCATACTAAAGGAGTTATCTACATAAACACTGACTGCTTTTTGTCCTTTCTTAACAGTAGTATCTACTGGTTGAAAAGGTTGTGCAAATGCTAAAACTAAAGCAGCCATAGCCCCTAAACGCATCAAAAGCGTTAATAGATTACGCAATCTAGAACGAGCGCTGGTCTCTTCCTTTACTTCTTTTAAAAACTTTACATTCGTAAAATAAACTTTCTTAAAACGACGGAAATAAAAAAGATGTATAATGATTGGAATAACTAGTGCTAATAGCGCCCAAAGGAAACTAGGATATAAAAATTGCATGAAGTGGTGTTAACTAAGTCTTAGAATAGAGAAGCGAGAGCAGACCAGCCCGACTGCCGCCAGGCGGGCGGGGAATAGAGACGGTTTTCGTTTAAATATCAATGAAATTCCGTTGATTTTTAAACGAAATACATCTCTACTCTCTATTCTCTGCTCTCTATTCTATTTTTTTTGTTTCAAAACTTATTTGTTGAGTTGATTAACGTACAATCAATGTTGACTAATCAACTCATTTTTTAACGATAATATGCTTTAATTGTTCATCCTTCTATTAGAAGGCAATGATTACTCCAATAACGTTAAATATGGCTATAAAAGTACAATTATATTATCAGTAACGACAAAACAATAATTCCGCTATTTGGTCAGCTTCTTTTGCCCTAATTTTCCCTAAAAATGAATATAAAACTTCCGTAGGACTATCTATATGGTACTACGGTGAAAAGTCTGGGTCGTTGTAGGGGCAATCCCTTGTGGTTGCCCAACCATAAGATTAAACCGTACATTGGGCGACCACAAGGGTACGCCCCTACAAAGAACAACCGTTTGATAAATAACACCCACAGTTTTCACCGTAGTGCCACTTATATGAAAGGCGCCGCAAGTAAGAAGCTTTCCCTAAGCCCCCTAATTCTTCGCTTTCTGCTAGCATACAGACTATAAACAGATTTGTTTACAGACTACTAATTCATTGCTTACCTACTTCCTCTAAGATTATGTAAATTTGCTTTCTACTAAAGAAGCTATTTTATTCCAAAAACTACGGAGTAGTTGAACATGAATAACCTAGGATACAATCCTAGGAAAGAAATAAGAATCAATGAACGAAAATCTTGATCCTTCAGGAGAACAACAAAGTGGAGAAGAAAAGGTAATTGAAAAAGCTTTAAGACCGAAATTGCTAAATGATTTTAGTGGACAGCCTAAAATTGTGGCCAATCTATTGATCTTTATTGAAGCAGCTAAGCAGCGTGGAGAAGCATTAGATCATGTATTATTGCATGGCCCTCCTGGATTGGGTAAAACGACTTTATCTCATATTATCTCCAATGAGTTAGAATCTGAATTAAAGATGACCTCTGGGCCTGTTTTGGAAAAACCAAAGGATCTGGCGGGCCTATTAACCAATTTAGACGAAGGAGATGTCTTATTTATTGATGAAATTCATCGCTTAAATAATGTAGTGGAAGAGTATCTATACTCGGCTATGGAAGATTATCACATTGACATAATGTTAGATAGTGGCCCAAATGCTCGTAGCATTCAGATCACCCTTAATCCATTTACACTTATTGGAGCTACTACTCGTATGGGACTATTGACAGCTCCTATGCGGGCTAGATTTGGTATCAATTGCCATTTGGATTACTATAATATTCCGACTTTATTAAAAATTGTCAAGCGATCCTCCCGTATATTAGGGGTGCCGATTACAGATGATGGGGCGATGGAAATAGCTAGTCGTAGTAGAGGAACTCCTCGGATTGCCAATGCGCTACTTCGTAGAATGAGAGATTTTGCGCAGATAAAAGGAAATGGAACGATTGATGTGGAAATCGCTCAGTTTGGTTTGGAAGCCTTAAATGTAGATGAAACTGGATTAGACGAAATGGATAATAAAATTCTATCGACTATTATCCATAAATTTAAAGGTGGGCCTGTTGGTCTGACGACTATTGCGACTGCTGTAGGAGAGGAGGCTGGTACAATTGAAGAAGTACACGAACCCTTCTTAATTATGGAAGGGTTTATTCAACGAACACCTCGTGGTCGAGAAGCAACGCCTAAGGCCTATATACATTTAGGGGTGGTGCCTCCGCAGCAGGGGTCTTTATTTTAGAATAGAGAGCAGACCAGCCCGACTGCCGTCAGGTGGGCGGAGAATAGAGAATTATTTCGTTTAAAAACTGATGAAATTTCGTCAGTTTTTAAACGAAAACTATCTCTACTCTCTGCTCTAGCTTCTCTATTCTTTTACTATAGCTCTAACTTCACGAATCGAATCGTTGTATTTTGCGTTCCTTTATTACTCACCATTAAAGTATAAATACCTGCTTTATAAGTAGCGGCATCTAAAGCATATTTAATCGTACCTGCTGGGATTATCATTCGGTCGATTATTCTACCCAAATTATTAGTAATTATCATTTCCTTATCCTCTTCAATTGGTCGAAGGAAATCAATCGTATATTCTTCTGCAATTGGATTAGGATAAACAATTGCTTTATCCGCTGATCTTGGTAACTTCTTGAACAATTCAATTACTTCTGATATTACTGTATTTCCAATTACATCCACATATTTGATTCTAAAATAATTGGAACCAAAATTCGGTAATGTAGTTAATTGATTATAGCCGCCTACAAGGGTTGGACCTATTGCAGTAATAGCAATACCGATCACTTCAAATTGATTACCATCCGTAGAATGTTCTATTAAAAAACTACCTTGATGTACTTCATCTTTAGTTACCCATTCTAAGGCAGCAAACGTCTCTCCTTTAATCTTTCCTTCAAATTCTGTGAATTGGAATTGTCCTTCTTCGGGTACAACACTTCCTCCACAATTCTCTTGAGATATTGCTTCAATTGTTATCGTTTGAGTCGAAGAAGAACACCATTGGTTATCCATCACAAAACAAGTGTAAGTGCCTGGTCTTAATAAAATCGTTTCATTAATGGCGCCTTCCTGTCCATCACAAATCCACTTCCAAACAGAAGTACCACCTAATCCACTAAATGCAACTTCCACTTTATCACAATCCCCCCCTACTATTTCATGCATAAAGCTAAGTGCCGTAGGCGCTGTTACAGTTGTTGCTTCAACACCAATACATCCTTTAGCATCCGTAACCGTCACACTATATACTCCAGCTAATAAGTCCGCTACTTCGGCAGTTGTCTGCCCATTGCTCCATAAATAAGTATATGGTGATTTGCCATCAATTACGGTAACAGCTGCAGTTCCTGATGGTTCTCCAGCACATTTAGCATTTACCGTTGATAAAGAAATAAGCACTTCACAACTTGGTGTAGTCGGTACTGTCGGAGTCGTTGGTGTCGTTGGATTAGTAGGTGTTCCACAGTTAGGAGCAGCAACAATGATCCTAGCAGTTGCTGTACAATTGCCTGCATCCGTAACTGTTACTTCATAAGTTCCTATAGACAATCCTCTTGGGTTTTGTATATTCCCAATAGTACCTAAATTCCATTGATAAGTATAAGGTACCTGACCTCCAATTGCTATCACCTCAATCGCTGCACTTAAATCATCACAAGTAGGATTACTAGTAATATTCAAAGCAGCAGTTATTCTACAAGTAGGAGCTGTTGGTATCGTTGGTGTATTACAAGCTGTTCGAGTAACCGAAACTTGCTTAGTACTACTACATCCATTATCATCCAATACTTGAACATCATACACACCTGGTGCTAGATTGGTTCGATTGTATCCCAATACCCCATCTGCCCACTGATAAATAAAAGTAGCAGGTGCTAATTCTATTTGTCCATTATTTTGATCACATGCAGCAGGAACATTAGCTACAACTGTAGCTTCTCCCGCAACACTATTACCGACTGTTACAGCGATTATCTCAGAACAAGCCATTTGTCCTGCATAAGTTACTCTAACATTATATTGTCCTGCTGGTAAATTTCTTCTTTCATTATTCGCTGCACCAACTGTTCCAACTGCCCCCCAATCAAAAGTATATCGTTCTAATTGATCCACCATGATCATTATGCTACCATTGCTATTACCGCACTTCGCATTGTTAACCATAATTTGGGTGTATAGCGGTGACGGACAAGTACAGTCACTAGAGATTACGAATAATTGATTGACCATACATCCTTTTGTATCTGTAACCGTTACTTCATAATTACCTGCTACTAAGTTGGTTAAACTAGTACTTGTTGCACCAGTGTTCCAACGATAAGTATAAGGTGCAGCACCTCCTTGCACTGCAATAGATAAACTACCATTCGCAGACTCACAAAGCGCATCCGTTCGTTGCTGTACACTAATCGTAATTGGACCTGTTCGTAATAAACCTTCCGTAAATATAAACTGACAACCATTAGCATCCGTAACCGTCATATTATAAAGACCTGCACCGACTCCTGTAAGATCTTTAGTCGTTGCACCAGTCTGCCATTGATAAGAATAAGGTTGCGTTCCACCAGTTACTTCTACCATTATTTGTCCATCTGTACCATCGGCACAAGAAGGATTAATCGTACTTGAAGAACCATCTAATGGTGCTATACTGGAAAAGGTCTCTGTGTATATTAAGCTACATCCTCTTTGATCTACGACAGTCGCAGAATAGGTCCCAGTTGAGATTCCTTCTAAAGAACTTTCCGTGCTCCCATTGCTCCAAGTATAAGTATGTGGTAGCATACCACCACTAGCATTCAAAGAAATACTGCCAACGGTGTTCGCACAACTAGGCGATACGACAATAGGATTAATAGCAAAGGCTGCGGGAACATTTAATGTAATCACTTCCGTTGCTTCACAACCAGCTCCATCTGTTACGGTAAGAGAATAAGTACCTGTTATTAGGTTTTGAACCACTGCTGTAGTTGCACCAAAATTCCATCGATAAGTATAAGGTGCTGTGCCTCCTGTCACCGTTGCACTTATATCTCCTATAGATTTATCGCAATAAGTTTTTGGTGTCAATAATATATTAATTGCAGATGGTGCTTCGACAGAAATTTGAGCTGCCGATTGACAACCGTCTACATCTGTTACCACCAAGCTATAGTCTCCTTTACTAATATTCCTTAAATCTTTAGCGGTAGAACCATCACTCCATTGATAAACATAAGGTGCTTTGCCTCCTGTAACAGTTGCAAATACGATCCCATTACTATTATCAGAACAGGTCGGTAATTGCTTTCCTAATTGTATATCTATCGCTCCTCCGTTACTAATTATCGTATTACTTGTGTTCGTACAATTGTTTGCATCAGTCACCGTTACCGTATAAGAACCGGTAGGTACTGCCAATAAATCTTGACTAGTAGCACCTGTACTCCAATGATAAGTGTATGGTCCTGTGCCACCTTGTGCATGTAAATCTATCACGCCCTTCTCCCCACAACCACCATTGGTTTGATTGATCGTTAGCATAACACTTTCTGGTGCCATGACCATGATTTCTTCTTGTGTTTGACAACCATTCCCATCTGTAGCTATGACGGTATACATACCTGCGGTAATATTACTTAAGGTAGTTCCAGCGCTACCATTACTCCATTCATAAAGAACAGTTTCTCGACCACCTCTTGCTAGAACAATCAAATTGCCATCTGTACCTCCTGAACAAGATGGAGAAGTATTTTGTAAAACATCTATTGTGAAATTCAAGCAAATACAATTTTCTGGTTCTTCCACCGTAATTTCTGTACTGCCTAAACAACCATTATCATCTGTATAATTTACTTTATAAGTACCTGCTGGTAAATCAGAACGCTGCGCACCTGCGATCCCATCGCTCCACACATATTGGAAACTTGCTGGTGCTAAAGAAACAAAACCATCCGCTTGTCCACAGCTAGCTTTCTTACTATCTGCTATGCTTATTGTAGCCGTTTCCATTGTACCTATATTAATATTATAAGTCTCTTTACAATCTGCCGCACCTTTATAAGTGACTACAATATTGTAAGTACCTAGAGGCAAATCGGTTCTTGCATTCCCTAATGAATTAGGGATTCCTAAGTTTGGCACAAAGTCAAATTCATAGTAACGAGCATCTGCTGTCAAATTGAATAAAATCATTCCACCAGTTGATCCATCGCAGGCTGCATGAAGGACCATCTGACCATCTGATAATTCCCCTGGACAAACACAATCTCTGATTAAAGAAATTGTTTGAGATACTGCTTCTTTATTGCCACAATTATCGATAGCAGTCCAAGTTCGAATTAAATCATACCCACAAGCAGTGTCTTCTGTTTGTGTTTGCTCGAATTGAATAGAAATATTCTCATCACAATTATCTGTTGCCCCTATGTTCGTCGGAACAGGAGGAATTGGTTGTCCTTCTGAAAGATTTACCGTCGCATCCACTGGAATATTATTTAACATTGGAGCTCTCGTATCTACTACTGTTATCGTAATGATATACTCTGTTTCATTACCACAATCATCAATTGCTCTCCAGCCACAAGTCATTTCTGTTAAGTAACCATCTACTTGACAATTCCCTTCTCTTCTTATTAAATCAACAAATTCTATGGTCAAGTCTGTATCACAATTATCTGTAGCGATAATATCATTTTCATCAAATTCTGGCAACGCATCACAATCAAAAGTAATACTACCACCATTTGGAATTCCTGCTAATAATGCATTAGATAAAGTAATCACAGGAGCTTCTTCGTCTCTTATTGTGATCGTTTGTTGCTTTCTAGTGATATTACCACATTCATCTTCTGCCGTCCAAGTTCGAACGATTGAGGAACCACATGATCTTTCTTCTACTCTTTCATCGAATGCTACCTCCACTTTTGGATCACAGTTATCTACTGCTTTAACAGCAGTTGGACGATCAGGTGGATTGTTACAAGAAACGGTTATATCAGGTGGCACATTGAAAATTAATGGTGCAGCTAGATCAGTTACGCCTACATCTACATGACTTACAATTTCACCACTTTCTACTTCAAACGCAGCTACTATTCCCGTCCTTGGATTTGCATCACTATCAATCAGATCATTATCTCCGATATTTTGTGGAGAAAATTCTATACCAGTCAAATCATCTGGAATGACAAACATGACTTGATAAATACCTGGTCTACCTATATTGAATTGATACGTTCCATCTTGGTTTGATTGTGTTTGTTGGTTAACGGCATCTCCTAACATAGTCGTACCCGATAACATGACCACAATACCACCTTGCCCTGTTTCTCCTGCATCTAAAATTCCATTTTTATTACAATCTTTAAACACCATATTTCCTATAACCACTGGTTCTGCTGGTTGGAATAATCCCCCATCAATATCGCCACCTTCAGCGGCAACAAACGTAAAAATATCAGAACGATTAGTACTTGGATTTATATCAGAATCCATCGCTTCATCTCCTTGATTAGCAGGAGAGTTCATATAATCATCTATACCTGCTGAATTAGTAGCAGGATCAATCAATACCTGATAAGCACCAGATATAAGATTCGTAAAGAAATAATTTCCATTAGCATCAGTTGTCGTAGTACCTATCGTTGTTCCGTCTCCATCTAATAAGACAACCGTTACACCTCTAATGCCAACTTCACCAGGTTCCTGCATTCCATCTGCATCAATATCATTGAATATAGTACCCATTAATTCTCCTACTGGCTGTATAAACCCTGCGTCTATATCTGCGCCAATAGTTGGATTAAATTGAAAACAATCAGAAGTATTTGTTATTGGATCAATATCAGAATCCATGGTATCATCCCCTCTATTTTCTGGAGAATTTTGATAGTCTAAAATATTATCAGTATTGGTGTTTACATCAAAAACTACTTGATAGCTTCCAACTGTTCGATCCTCAAAATAGTAATTACCATTTTCATTAGTCGTTGTCGTAGCTAGTACCGTACCATTACAGTCTAGTAAACTTACGGTCACTCCTTCAATCGCCCCTTCCCCAGGTTCCTGCATCCCATCTCCATCTACATCGTTGAATACCGTTCCCATTATGATACCAGTAGGTTGCGTAAATCCTGCATCTATTTCTGTTTCTACATTAGGATCAAAAGCAATACACTCAGAAGTATTAGTAGAAGGATTTATATTAGAATCCCCACCACTAGGAGCTGTTTCAAAATCAGGTATTCCTCGATCATTGGTATTAGGATTAAAATATACTTGATAGTCTCCTAATAAGAGGCCACCAAAAGAATAGTTTCCACCAGCATTAGTTGTGGTAACTGCCAAGACTACTCCATTACAATCTTGTAATTCTACCGTCACCCCACCTATTGATGGCTCATTCGCCTCTTGGATACCATTACCGTTTAGATCCTCGAATACAAGCCCTATTAAGGTACCTAAAGGTTGTGTGAACCCTGCATCTATTTCTGCTCCTTGTGCAGGATCAAAAGCAATACATTCGGAAGTATTAGTAATAGGATCTATATCTGAATCTCTTCCTGATGGGGAAGTTTCAAAATTAGGTATTCCTTGACTGTTTCCATCTGTATTAGTATTTGGATCAAAATATACTTGATAACTTCCTAATAATAGGTCGCCAAAAGAATAGCTTCCGTCAGGATTCGTTGTAGTAGTCGCCAAGACTACTCCATTACAATCTTGTAATTCTACCGTTACCCCACCTATTGATGATTCATTTGCATCTCGGATTCCATCGCCATTAATATCATTAAATACAACTCCTTCTAAGGTGCCTGTAGGTTGTACAAAACCTGCATCTATTTCTGCCCCTTTTTCAGGATCAAAAGCAACACATTCAGAAGTATTGGTAGAAGGGTTTATATTGGAGTCTCCTCCCTCAGGAGAAGTATCAAAATTAGGTATCCCTTGCGTATTCGTATTTGGATTAAAGAATACTTGGTAACTTCCTAATATGATGTCTCCAAATGAATAGCTGCCATCTGGATTGGTGGTCGTCGTTGCCACTATGGCACCATTACAATCTTGTAACTCTACCGTGATCCCACCTATTCCTGGCTCATTCGCATCTTGAATGCCATCGCCATTTAAATCATTAAATACAATTCCCACTAGTGTACCTGTAGGTTGTGTAAAGCCAGCATTCACTTCCACTCCTTTGGTAGGATCAAAAGCAACACATTCGGAAGTATTGGTGGAAGGATTTATATCAGAATCTCCTCCTTCAGGGGATGCCTCAAAATTAGGTATCCCTTGCGTATTCGTATTTGGATTAAAATATACTTGATAATTGCCTTCTAAAATGTCATCAAAAGTGTAGCTTCCATCTGGATTGGTAGTAGTGGTTGCCACTACTACTCCATTACAATCTTGTAATTCTACAGTCACTCCTCCTATTCCTGGCTCATTCGCATCTTGGATGCCATCGCCATTTAAATCGTTGAAGATACTTCCTATAAAACTTCCACTAGGCCGAAAGAAACCCGCATCTATATCTAGTCCTTCTCCTGCATTAAATGGAAGACAATCTGTAGTATTAGTATTATTTATATCTGAATCAAATTCATCATTGCCTCCAACATCTTTTGGAGAGGCTGTGAAATCTGGAATACCATCTGTATTAGTGGATTCATCAAAAACGATTTGGTAGCTATCAGACAATAAATTAGTAAAGGTATAATTACCATTATTATCTGTGGTGGTCGTTTCAATAGTCCCGCCATTACAATCTTGTAATCGAACGGTCACATTTCCAATACCTATTTCTCCTGCATCTTGAATACCATTTCTATTTTCATCATAAAAAACCGTACCCATCAAATCTCCAGTTGGAGGAATGAAACCTGCATTAATATTGGTATTTTCAACTGGATCATAGCTAATACATCCCGTACTATTTGTTGCTGGATCAATATCAGAATCTTTTGTATCGTCATCACCTGCATTTTGCTCTGTCGCAGTAAACTCATTTCCATTTGTATCGGTAGGCGATCCAAAAACAATTTCATAATCACCAGCTGCAATCATTCCAAAACTATAATTGCCAAATTCATCTGTTAAAGCCGTAGCGACAACGGTTCCGTTGCAATCAATTAGACTTACGGTAAGACCAATAAGTAATCCTTCGTCTGGATCTTGAATACCATCTTCATTTGAGTCTTCAAAAGAAGTACCTGTAATCGATCCGACAGGTTCGTAAAAACCTGCATCTATTTCCAATCCTTTATCAGGACTAAATGCTACACACTCTGATGCATTCGTTGTTGGATCTATATCCGAATCATTTCCTCTTGGAGAAGTTAATAGATTATTAATACCTTCCGTATTAGTAGTCGGATTAAATACGACTTGGTAGTCGCCTACTAGTACTTCATCAAAAGAATAGCTACCGTCTGGATTAGAAACCGTTGTAGCTACCGTTAAGCCATTACAATCTTGTAGTGCTACTGTAATCCCACCAAAAAATGGTTCATTAGCATCTAAAACTCCATCTTGATTAATATCATTAAATACAACACCTGTTAGCGTTCCTGTTGGCTGAAAGAAACCAGCATCCACATCTAATCCTTCACTTGAATTAAATGGAAGACAATCTGTGTTACTATTGCTATTAATATCAGAATCCAAAGAATCGTTTCCACCTACATCTTTTGGAGAAGCGATAAGATTTGGAATCGCATCTGTATTAGTCGCCCCGTCAAAAACAATTTGATAACTATTAGATAATAAATTAGTGAAGGTATAATTTCCATTTTGATCGGTAGTCGTCGTTTCAATAGTAAGTCCATTACAATCTTGTAATCGAACCGTTACCCCTTCAATACCTATTTCTCCTGGATCTTGAATACCATTTCTATTTTCATCGTTGAAAACAGTACCCATTAAATCGCCAGTAGGAGGAATGAAACCTGCATTAATATTAGTATTCACAACTGGGTCATAACTAATACAGGAAGTACTATTGGTAGCGGGATCAATATCAGAATCTATTGTATCATCATCACCTGCATCTTGTTGTGTTGCCGAAAATTCATTCCCATTAATATCGGTAGGCGGTCCAAAAACTATTTGATAGTCACCAGCTGCAACCATTCCAAAACTGTAATTACCAAATTCATCGGTAAGCACTGTAGCAATAATAGTCCCATTACAATCAACCAAGCTTACTGTTAAGCCAATGATTAATCCTTCATCTGGGTCTTGAATGCCGTCTCCATCTAAGTCTTCAAAAGAAGTACCTGTTATAGCTCCTACAGGTTCGTAAAAACCTGCATCTATACCCAATCCTTTCTCAGGATCAAATGCTACGCAATCTGATGTATTTGTCGCTGGATCTATATCTGAATCATTTCCACTGGGAGAAGCTACTAAACCACTAATTCCTTCCGTATTAGTAGTCGGATTAAATACAACTTTATAATTTCCTAATAATACTTCATCAAAAGAATAGCTCCCATCTGGATTAGAAATTGTTGTAGCTACCGTTAAGCCATTACAATCTTGTAGTGCTACCGTAATACCACCAAAAAATGGTTCGTTGGCATCTTGGATACCATCTTGATTAAGATCATTAAATACAAAACCTGTTAGCGTTCCTGTTGGTTGGACGAAACCTGCCTGTATCATAAACCCTGTTATAGGATCAAAGAAAAAACAAACAGAAGTATTAGTTAATGGATCTATATCAGAATCAAATCCTGTAGGAGAAGCGTGGTAATTCGTAATCCCTCTAACATTCGTAGAAGGATCAAACGCTATTTGATAATTACCCGCTAAAATATCCCCAAAAGAATAACTACCATTTATGTCTGTGATCGTAGTTGCTATATCATTTCCTTCACAATTTTGAAGAATAACCGTAACTCCTTGTATAGCTGGTTCTCCTATATCATGTATTCCATTTCCGTTCAAATCATCAAAAACAGACACTTGTAAAATACCTGTGGGTCTAAAAAAGCCTGCATCTATTTCTAACCCCTTACTAGGATCGAAAGAGACACAGTCTGATGCATTAGTAATTATATTTGTATCAGAATCTAAAGACTCATCTCCACCTGCCCCTTTAGGAGAAGTGGTAAAGTCCGTGATTCCATTTGTATTAGTTGCTGAATTAAAAACAAGGATATAATCATTAGATAAATTTCCAGTAAAAGAATAATTACCATTGTTATCTGTAACAGTACTAGCGATGACTGTTCCTTTACAATCCTGTAGTTCTACGGTAACACCAGGAATACCTAATTCCCCCGCATCTTGAATACCATCTTTATTTTCATCATAAAAAACAAATCCATTAATCTCTCCTGATGGTGGTACAAAACCTGCACTAATATCATTGTCACTATTAGGTTCTAAACTAGTACATTCTGTACTATTATCAGCCCCAATATCAGAATCAATAGTATCGTCATCTCCTGCATTTTGTTCTGTTGCTGAAAATTCGTTTCCATTTGTATCTAAGGGGGTTCCGAAAACGATTTTATAATCTCCTGCACTTACATCGCCAAAAGAATAATTACCAAACTCATCTGTAATAGTGGTCGCAACTATGGTTCCATCACAATCAACCAAACTTACAATTAGATTTAATATCAATCCTTCCTCTGGATCTTGGATACCGTCGCCATCTAAATCTTCAAAAGCAGACCCAACTACAGTAGCTTTAGGTTCATTGAATCCTGCATCAATTACAATTGGATTTTCCATTAAGCTCACACAATCAGAATTAAATTGAGCATCAATATCGGAATCCTTTGTATCATCTCCACCAACATCTTTTGGAGAAGCTTCATAATGGTCAATTCCATTTTCATTACCTACTTGATCAAATTGAACTTCATAATCACCAAATTCCAAATTATCAAAAACATAATTTCCTGAATCATCTGTAATCGTTCTAGCTATTTCATTTCCTTTACAATCTGATAATATAACGGTGATACCTGCAATAGGTAAATCTGTATCTGCTCGAGTACCATCTGCATTTATATCCTCAAATGCAGTACCTGTTATAGTGGTTTTAGGAACCACAAAACCTCCATCTATTTCTATTGGATCTAAAAAGATGGAGACACAATCCGAAGTAAAAGAATTATCAATATCAGAATCTTTTGTATCATCCGTTCCTTCCCCTTTAGGAGATGCTATATAGTTAGCTACTCCAGTATTATTTCCGCTTGGATCAAATCGGACTTTATAGTCTCCTTTGTCTAAATCACCAAAAGAATAGTTACCTCCCTCATCCGTTGTTACTGTTGCTATCACAGCATCATTACAGTCTAAAAGCGTAACGGTAATTCCACCAATAGCTGGTTCATTCGCATCTTGAATACCATCTCCATTGAAATCATCAAATGCAATTCCATTAATCATTCCACTTGGTCTAAATACGCCCGCATCAAAATCTTTATTCCCATCATTTGGATCAAAAACAAAGGTACTAGTCTGCCCTGTATTCGGATCAAAATCACTATCTAAAGTATCATCGCCAGCATCCAATGCAGTAGGTTCTACATCTAATACTGCACCATCTACACTTGTTTGTAAGTTGACCCCTACATAGTAATTTCCTTCCAATACATTTTGAAAAATATAGTTCCCATTATTATCCGTTTCTGTAGTTGCTACAATAGTACCATCTGCATTAAAAAGCGTAATAACAATTCCTTCAATGTATGGCTCCCCAGAACTTTGTAAACCATCTTGATTTAAATCATCAAACACTTGTCCTGTAATATTTGCTCCTACAGGTGGTGGGATTTCAAAAAATCCTGCATCATTAGCATGGGAAACAGAACCTGGTCCAGCAGTAGCAATAGGAATGTATAATGCATTCGTAATGCCTAAAATATTTCCTACCTGTACATCAGAATCATTTAAATTAGTATTAGGACCCATCCCAATATTTTTTGCCGTAGGCGTATAGATATCTAATAAGGCTAAAGGCGTTTGTGTTTGAGTAGCTGAACCAAATACTGCAAAGTATTCTTCATTTGGTCGAATAATATCGTCACTAAAAAAATAGTCTCCGCTAGCATTAGAAACGGTAGTTCCCACTTCTGTACCATCACTTGTATAAAGTGTCACTGAAATATCTGACAAGATCATTTCACAAGGATCTTGTATCCCATTAGTGTTAACATCTACCCAAATTCTTCCACCTAACTCAATCGGTGCTAAACTACATAACGTAGCTACATCTCCTAATCCATTGGCTTTAGAAAAAGTAGAAATACTATTTGATCCTGAACGGAAAATCACATATCCTGGATCTCTTACATCTCCTGTTGATAAGTCCCAGTAATTGACACCACCAGAATTAACGAAGGTACCAAATGGATCTAATGAAGTACCAATTACTTGATTGGTTCCTTTAATTAGCGCTATCCCCCCTTGCGCTGTTTCACTATGTGGGCGAGGGATATTTGGTGCAATTTCAAAAACATCAAAAGAGAAAAATTCTCCACCTCCTATGCCTTCTCCATTATTAGCACCAACCGTAGTGTTAGGACCAGCTGTCCCATTATTTTCAATAATAAAAGTACCATCTCCATTAGGCGTAGCCTTCATTATATCTCCTCCAGTAAAGGCACTATATAATTCCGTTTGTCCTGTAGGACCATAATTCAAATAGCCTAATTGGTTACCGATACGATCCATAAATCCAATGACCATATCCCCATTAGCATCAAATTCTATATCTGATAAAATAGGTGTCGGATGAACGATAATACTAGCGTCACCAGATACAAAACATTCTTCTGGCACTTCTGAAGTCCATGGAAACCATCCTCTATCATCATTACAACTTCTAGAAGCTAAGCCCTTTTGAAAATCTAGACTAAAATTTAAAACCTCTGAAAAAGTAGTACCATCCAGACGATAAACAATTGCCTTTAAATCTGATTTAAGCCCACTAGTTTCTGCATCACATACGCCTCCTACATATATTTCTTCATTGTATATTTGTATACCAAAAGGTCTAAACTCGCCGCCACTACAACCTGGATCAGGAATAGGATAGCTTTGTAAATTAGCAGCTGTAGGCGTACCTGAACTAATATCAATGACATGCAGCATTTTATCCGATAAACCAATAACATATAGCGTATTGCCATCTGCTGACATTGTTAAACCACCCATTCCTTTTTTTCCAATATCATCATAAGCCATTGGATCATTAGAGGGTAGATTAATATCCCCCGAAAGGCCTCTATCCCCATTGCTTGGATAAATACCAATATTCGCCCCTAAGTCATTTAAATCAAAAAATGGACTTACCATAGAGGTAGTTCCATTAATATCTACTTTATAAATACCACCTAAACCTAGTGATCCTAAACCGACGTGTCGCTTTAGGAATGCAGAGGTATAAATTTCTTTAGTTATTTTATTATAAGTTAGTCCCCAAGTGGAACCAATTTCTTTCGTAGTTGCAATGTAATCAGGAGCTGGTCTTACTCCTTCGTAACTAGTATTAAACATTACTAAAGCGCCGTCTCCACCAGCATTAAGTGCCATTGGGTTACCATTAATATAACATGGAACGACTAGCTTCGGATCTTCTTCGCAATAATCATCAGGATTAGCCAAACCAATACTAATATCACAACTTGGACTAGTAATAAATTGAACCGTAGTTCTTGATTGAGTGGCACTAAATCCAGATTGCATATAAAACAAATCCTCAGGCGTGCTAAACTCAATCCTATACTCTTGTCCATCCACTAAACTAGGAAAAAAATAGTCTCCATTTTCATCTGTAACAGTAGTGCCTACTAATTCACTCTCTCCAGATAAACCACAGCTAAATAGATTGACTTCGATTCCTTTAATTCTTTTTCCAATTTGATCATCCAAACCATTATAATTGAAATCTTGGAAGGCATGCCCCCCAATCACTCCTGGCCCACCAGGACAAGGCATTAACAATTCAGCAGTTGGAAAAGAAAAAGCACTTATTTCTTTTGGTAGCAATATATCTGCTGCTTGAGCAGTATTAATATTACATAAAGCTATTACAACCAAAAAAAGCCTTATAAAAGGCATTGGTAGGTATATATTTTTATTAGAGCTATTGAATTTATTCCAATAGACGCTTAGTATGGTTGACTGTCTCATAGTAGTAGGATAGAAGTTTCTAACGCAAATCGGTCCAGTCAATTAGCAATTGGTAATCAGATATTAGGTCATCGTTTTTTTACCAATCACTAACCGTACTAGACGCTTTGTGTGTGTTTTTTGTGGGGGGAACAAGTATTAGGGGGAATTGAAAATTACTCCTAATCAAGAAGTAAATATGGTATGGGGGAAGAATACCAATTTAAAACCATTCTAATATCCGAATAGTCGACTACAGTAAGTTTATAGTGTATTGAAATATAGGTATGAGGATATAATTAGTATAATATATTTTATAAAAAATTATATCGCAAATTTGAGATGTGAGTGTTCTTGCTTTTTGTATAACAAAACTAATTGTAATATATGGAAATTAAAAGTTTGTACTACAATTTTGAGCATTAATTTGTGACAAGATATTATGTCACAAATTATATTAAATTTTATTTTATAAATGCCTAATACAGCTAGTAATTTCTTTGTTAGACTCTATTTTTTAGTAGCGAAATGATGACATATTTACGGAAGGTGATATTTGCTCGTTTTATAAAAAAATAAGGCTGTTTTTGAAAAAATGTAGTTAAATTTATCTATGTGACAACAAGAATTGATACTTTTAGCTTTAATGATATGAGTGTGTAAAGAATTGGGGGAAAACACATAATGTTGACGAATTTACCACATAGATACATAGTTCACATAGTATTACTCCTTATCAGGTAGCTACTAGACTTACTAGACACTAACC
>JALZWC010000313.1 GCA_023300255.1 Saprospiraceae bacterium
TTTTAGTTTTAATCTTGTATTCTGAGTCTACCCAATAAATTGGGTGACTACAATGCCACAATCGCCGATCCCGCCAATTTCTCTTCACCCTTTTGATTGACAACCGACAAAGCTAATTTGACACAATTTTCTCCATTGACCACCATCTTTTCTTCAATGACGCCACTACAAGATAATTCATCTCCCAAATTCGTAATCGCTTTAAAGCGAGTGGAAAATTCTCGGATAGCCGTTTGCGGCACCCAATTAGTAACTACTTGTCCCAAATATGCCATTACTAACATACCATGGGCAAAGACATCTTCAAAACCAGATTTCTTGGCAAAGTCAATGTCAATATGCATAGGGTTATGATCATTCGATGCTCCTGCAAATAAAGCAAGGGTCGTTCGATTAATCGGTCTTTTGACGAGAGGAGGTATAGTATCTCCTACTTTTAAATCATTATATTTTGGTAAAGTCATTTTTTATTTTTTGTATAAACCTTGTACGGGCAAACCCTTGTGGTTGCCCTTCGTGACACTAGGGCAACCACAAGGGTTTGCCCGTACACACAGCACACTAGTTACGCACAACAAGCACCGTTATCATTTTTCCAACTACTTCCTCCGCTTGATTAGTCAAAGTTATTTCTTCATTCACTAATTCCATCTTCCCTCCTTTTTTAACTAATATATCAGTTATGGTACGCTGCAAAGTGATTTCATCACCTGCTACTATTGGTTTGACAAACTGAAACTTTTGTTCTCCATGCAAGATTCGTCCTAGATTCACGCCCATATCTATCATATATTGGAAGGGATTAGGTACGGCCAAATTCAGGGAAAATCCGAAAGTTGGCGGCGCGGGCAAGGCAGTATATCCTGCCTCCTTTGCTACAGATTCCTCTGTATAAACTTTATTTTTTTCGCTGACTGCTTTGGCAAAAAAGCTTAATTGTCCAGCTTCTACTTTTGTTTTGATTGGTGGAAAGGCATGGCCTATCCATTTTTTGTCGATCATATTTATTTTTTAAGAGTAGAGAGTAGAGACCATTTCATTGAGAGAATAGAGACTAGAGACATACGTGATTCGTGTGCCGTCTCTACTCTCTATTCTCGGCTCTCTAATCTAATTATTTTTCTGATACATCGTCACGACACAAGCGCCACCTAATCCGACATTATGCTGCAAAGCAACTTTTGGATTCTCCACTTGTCGCTTTCCAGCCGTGCCTCTCAATTGCCAAACTAATTCAGAACATTGTGCTAAACCAGTTGCACCTAGTGGATGACCTTTAGACAATAAACCACCTGATGGATTGGTGACGACTTTACCACCGTATGTATTTTGTCCATCCATGACAAATTTTTCTGCTTCTCCTTCTCCACACAAACCTAATGCCTCGTAAGAGATGACTTCGTTTGTGGTGAAACAATCGTGCATTTCCACGACATCTACATCTGCTGCACCTACACCTGCTTGTTCGTAAACTTGTTCCGCTGCATTTTTAGACATATCATAGCCGACCATTTTCATCATAGAATTTTCAGAAAAAGTAGAGTGCGTATCGGTCGTCATCGCTTGTCCACTAATGATGATATCCATATTTAAATTATGCTTTTTGGCAAAAGCTTCAGAACAAACAATGGCAGCTGCACCACCACAAGTTGGAGGGCAACATTGTAATCGAGTTAGATTTAGGAACATCTTAGGAGAGGCTAATACTTCATCTACGGTAATAGGCTTTCGGAAGATGGCTCGTTCATTATGAATCGCATGTTCGCTGGCTTTAGCTCTAACTTTAGCAAACATTTCATTGCTTGCTCCATATTTTTCTTGGTATTCAAAGCCTGCTGCACCAAATACTCTTAGTGCTAAAGGTACTTTTTCCGCACCTTCAAATCTATTATTGGCCAATTCCAAATGTTTGTCTAATGGGGTTGGTCGATCTTCATACATAGTTCCTAATGCACCTGGCATCATCTGCTCAAATCCTAAAGCTAAGGCACAATCAACAGCGCCGCTTTCTACCGCTTGTCTAGCTAAAAATAAAGCAGTAGAACCAGTAGAACAATTATTGTTCACATTAATAACTGGAATACCTGTCATCCCTGCCTCATAAATAACCGCTTGCCCTGCCGTAGAATCTCCATAGACCCAACCTACATACGCTTGTTGGATTTTATCATAAGGTATCCCTGCATCTTTTAACGCTAACTCTAAGGCTGCTTTTCCAAATTCAACATAAGATTTTCGAGCTTTTGGTGAAAGGAATGGGGTCATGCCTACTCCTGCTACGACTACTTTATTTTTCATGATTTATATTTTATTATTAAAAGTAACACAACTCTCTGAGTTGTAAAATTCTTATATGTGGCACAACTCAAAGAGTTGTGTTACCTACTAGGAATGTACTGTTGCCTTTTTACCTACTTTTGGTAAAGGAGTATTTCCAAATTCCAAATGTGTATTATCACAAAAAGGACCTGTTTTTGTGTGTTTGCAATTACATAATTTCACTTTTCTTTTCTTCTTTACTTTAAAAGCAATTGGCTTAATTTTCGTACCGTGGTGCGCTCCATCACAAAATGGTTGATTTTTACTAAAACCACATTGACACCATAAATGAGTACCCGCTTCTAATTCTATTTCAGCAGCATCCATAGTAGCCGTGCTTACTCTTTTAAAATCTTTGGCAATTTCACTACCTACTTTATCAGAAGTAATAAAAGGATAAAAAAGGTGAGGCGCCCAACCGTCTTTGGGGTCTGTTTGTAAACCAAACTCTAATGGATATTTTCTAGTGAAGGTGGCTGTACCAAATAGTTGATCCCATACAGTAAAGGCATTACCAAAATTACCATTTGGGTCACTAATGCCATCCGCTTTTGATTTGCCATGATGCGCATAATGAAAAGCTGGAGTTACAAAAATGCGTTCTACCACCCACATAATAGGACTTAATAATTTTATTTTGTAAACATACTCATCCCATTTAACGGTACTATGAGAAGTAAAAACCACCAATTGTTTTACGAACAAACCAATGATAGTCGCTGGAATCATTCCTAAAAAAGTAAAGGTAGCTGCTATCCAAACATTAGGGATAAATAAATAATAGACAAAAGAATTTCTAAAAGAAACCATAATTCCCATTTCCTCAGCAGCATGATGTGGTCGATGATGTTTCCACAAAAAGTCATATTCATGGGCAGAACGATGATACCAGTATTGCGCCAAATCATCTGCAAACATATACACAGGTACTGCTATCCACAAAGACAAATTAGCATAGGCATTAAAGCTTGCTGGCAATAATATCTTGCCAAAAGCTATGACTCCATATAGTGCCAAAAAGCTAGAAAAAGAAACTAAGAAAAAACCACCCCACTCCATTATCCAATCGTCTTTTGTACGACTTGTATTTTTATAATGTCCTCCAAATGTTTCTATTGCACCAAAAATCAAAATAGTCAATAAAACAAAATACTTTCCTGTACTTGGATTGTTTAATAATTCTGTCATGCTGTATTTTTTTAATTGTGATGATTGTTTGATTGTTATCGTAATGTGGACAATCAGACCATCTAACCATTATTCTAATTAATTGCTCTTTCTTTCCCTCCCCAATACACTTTTCGAACCTCTCTTTTTAGCAATTTTCCAGCACCTGAAAGTGGGAAGGGCTCTGTTCTAAATTTCACACTTTTTGGACATTTATAATTTGCTATAAATTCTTTACAATGTGTAATAATATCTTCCTTGGTAGCAGTAAGGCCCTCATTTAAAATAATTTCTGCATGAACCAATTCCCCCCATTTTTCATCAGGAATACCGATTGCAATACATTGTTGAACAGCAGGATGTTTCATAACTGCATTTTCTACTTCCGTAGAATAGACATTTTCTCCACCTGAGATGATCATATCTTTTACCCTATCTACTAAGAATAAAAAACCATCTTCATCTAAATAACCTGCATCGCCTGTATATATCCAACCATTCCTTAGCGAAGTCGCTGTTTCTTCGGGTTTATTCCAATATTGTAACATTTTGTTGGGGCCCATAACCGTCACTTCTCCCATTTTGTGAGGCGGTAAAACATTGTCATCTGCATCTACAATTCTAATTTCGACACAAGCCCCAGCTCGACCTGCTGATTTAATTTTACCAACATTAGGACCTTCTAAGACGTGGTATTTAGGTGGATTTACAGTT
>JALZWC010000314.1 GCA_023300255.1 Saprospiraceae bacterium
CCTTCGCAATTTACAGTAGGTATTTCTAATGAAGAAGGCGTGATGCAGAATGCAGCCGAGCGTTTATTAGGGATCGACCAGAATGGAATACGAGGTTTAGCGTATAATATCATTGTCGGTCAAATGAGATTGGTTATTGCGACAATGGATATTGAAGAGATCAATGTGGATAGAGATAAATTCTTAGCAAATGTATCTACGAATGTAGGGGCAGAATTAAGAAAGATTGGCTTAACATTAATCAATGTTAACGTAACAGATATACAAGATGAATCTGGCTATATTCATGCATTAGGACAAGAGGCAGCTGCCAAAGCGATCAATGATGCAAAAACCAATGTAGCAGAGAAGGATAGAGATGGTTCGATTGGACAAGCAAATGCTAGAAGAGATCAGACTATTTCCGTATCTTCCGCCCAAGCAAGTGGAAAAGTAGGAGAAGCATCCGCAGAAGCAGAAGCGATTGATGGAGAAAATTCAGCAAAAATAAGAATAGCAGAATCTAATGCAGAACGTCGGCAGAAAGAGGCAGAATTTTTGAAATTAGCGATGGCTTCAGAAAAAATTCAAGCAGCAAAAGCTTTAGAAGAAGCTTATTTAGCAGAGCAAATTGCAGAAGAGGCTAGAGGTAAAAAAGAAATGGCGACTCGACAAGCGGATGCTATTGTACAAGCAGAAATTGCTAAACAAAAATTAGTGATCGAAGCCCATGCCGAAGCAGAGCAAATTAGAGCCTTAGCACAAGGAGAAGCAGATGCTATCTTTTTGAAGAAAGAAGCAGAAGCAAAAGGAATGTATGAAGTCTTGAGCAAACAAGCTCAAGGTTTTGAAAAAATTGTGCAAGCTACTGGTGGAAATTCTCAAGATGCAGTCTTAATGTTAATTGCAGATAAGTTAGAAGTATTAGTAGAAAAGCAAGTAGAAGCGATTAAGAATATTAAGATTGATAAAGTTACCGTATGGGAAGGAGGAGGAGGCAAAGAAGGAGAAGGCAATTCCACTTCTAAGTTTGTTTCTGGATTGTATAAGTCTGTACCTCCTTTGAATGACCTCTTTAATATGGCGGGTATGGATTTACCGCAATATATGGGAAGTGTACAAGGCAAAAAAGTTACACCTATTCAAGAAGCTATTGAATTGCCGATAGTTGAGAATGGGGAAGTGACAGTAAAATAAGATAAGGAAAGTATAGCAATGGAGTTGTTTTCTTTCCAAAGATTTATGTATAATTCTCTCTGTTTTGGGCTAATCTTTTAAAGATTAGCCCTTTTTATTGTTGCTATATTGTTGGCTGTTAAACGTAGAACTAAGTAGTTGGACAAAATAAACAACACAATTAGAACTTTATCTAAACACATAGGCACATAGATTACATAGGCTTATACGCTATGTGGCCTATGTGCCTATGTGTTTATTTATTACATTTAATTTTGTCTATGTACTTGCAGTCGTTAATAGTATTTTATATACCTTCCCTTTTCAACCAGCTTTTCATTTTCTCTTTAAAACAATTAAATGTACCATCCTTATGCTGATTTGATCGGCTTAAAAGTAGAAGAACAAAAAACTAATTATAGCAAATGCCTAATAGAGGCGAATGAAAAATTACTAAACCCACACCATGTTATTCATGGTGCAGTCATCTATTCTTTGGCTGATACAGGCATGGGCGCAGCTTTGTATCCTAGTCTAGAGGAAGGACAGATTTGTGCCACCGTCGAAATCAAAATCAATTATTTTCGAGCTGTTAGAGCTGGAACTATTTCCTGTATTACGAAAGTTGTCCATCGAGGAAAAAGAGTAGTCAACATGGAGTCCGAAATATTTAATGAAGGGAAATTGGTGGCTAAAGCGAATGGGACTTATATGGTTTTTCGGAAGAGCCATTGATAATAGATTATGGTTGTAGGTATAAACTATCTTTAGTATGGAATTACCGTAGTATTAGGTGAATGTAGAGGAGAGGGAAGCCGAGTCTATTGAATTTGCTATAATAAAGAAAAATGGAAAAAGTTTAGATTTTTTTCAAAATAATTCGTTACTTAATTTTTTATATCTAAAATTAAGTAAGTAAGCTTTTTTATTACTTCTAGATAGAATACCTTTATCATCTAACTTTTTACAGATACTTCTTACTTTCCTGCCTAGACTCTCATAAGTTTTAGCGATAATTTCTTTCCCATGTAAGCTAGCATATATATTAGGTGTAATATCAGATGCTTTCAAAGCTAATTTATTATACTTACCATAACGGTAGAGCATATTTAGAATAGACTTAACGATCTTATCATAATCCACATATTCTTCTCCTATTAGTAGAATTAATTCATTTGTGAAATCTGTTTTCATTAATATGCGATCTAACACATAAACTGGCGCTTCCTCTGTACTAGCAATATGTTCGTAGATTAGTTGACTTGATTTCAAACGATCTAGGACGTTAAAATGATTATTAGTCTCACTTAAAAGAATCGTATACTTTCGCTGTCTATTCAATAGCTCTGATTTATAAAAATAGGCTAAAACTTGTCTATATTCATCAGTAAGTGTTGTTTTTAATTTGCTAACAATATAATTATCAAATCCATTTAGCCAGTCAAGAATCGTATCGTCTAATAATTTTCCAGAAGGTATTGTTAAGGTAATTGTGTCATTAAATAAATTATAATAAGGTAAGTCTATTAAATTTTCTAAAGTAGTATTTACAAGAGAGGCCATACCTCTTCCTCCACTTTCAATCTTATCAAATACTTTTAATACAGAAGCTAATTTAGGATTCTTGCTTTCTGGAATCCCAGGAATTAATCTACGTATTGAAATATCTGTTTCCGTATGAAGTAATTTTATTTTCTCCTTAAAGGTGCCGGGGTTTTTAATAGTGATAAATTGTCCGGGTTCTACTGTAATAGTTACAAAATCATTAATACTATAATCTCTATGTGCTAGAGCATTGTTAATGGTTTCTCTAATAGTTTTTTCAGGATATTCAGGTAAAGTGGTTCCTCCTTTTTTATAGACTCTACCTACTTTTATATTACTCCAAACATAATTAAAAGAATCCTCCATTAAGGAAATGACATCATTTCTAAATATTTTTTTATCACGACTTATCTCTAGTTCTGTATCGTAAAAACAATCAACTTCTGATCTATTATGTAAGAAATGAAACGGATCTTCCCCACAGACTAACATACCGAGTATAGTAATCTCCTTTTCTCTTAAAAAATATTGTTTTATAAGAAAAGGTTTTGCTTTTACAAAATCAGCTTTTAAAGTTTCTTTTTTAATTTCTTTATTTTGAAGTGTAACATATTTATTGATTCTCTCAAGACT
>JALZWC010000315.1 GCA_023300255.1 Saprospiraceae bacterium
TGAGAATGTCCTTCTATCATACCGGGCATCAAAGTGCTATTTGGATAGTTTAGTATCTCGCAATCCGAAGGAATTTCTATATTTGCTTCTTTATCGAAGGCTATAATTTTATCTCCTTTTACTAGTACAGCCTTGTCTGTATGAAATTCTGTTCCATCAAAAATAAGATTGGCTTTGATAAGAATACAGGATTCTTGTTGGGCAATTAAGACCCCATTTGTTAGTAATATAAGGAATAGGAATAAGTAGATTTTTCTTGATATAGACATAACTAGTTTTTTGTGTTTGAGGATTTTTCGGCACTGTTGAGTATGTGTTGGAAACCCTCTCTTAAATAGGAAAGGAGTTATCTATGATTGAAAACTTTCTTTGGGATATGTCTCCAAAACGAAATATTCAATCGCAGACGACTCCCCCTCTTTTTAAGAGGGGGTTGGGGGGAGTTCTGGCGAGTGTACTGAACAGTTACTTTATTTTTTTCTATAATCTAGAATTTAAAAAAAAGATTTAAAGATTTGGCAACTTTACAAAAGCCATATCGAAAGGTAGTCAATCATTTTGTAAAATGATAATAGACTTGTTTTAATTTATAACAATGTTCAGAAAGTTTCCAAACAATTTATTAGGTTTACCTTAAAAATGAAATCCGATCTTCTCAACTTTAAAAGACTTCTATTTCTTCTCCTAGTTTTTGCTATTGGGGCATGTTCCCAAAAGAAACAACCATTCGCTAATCTCCAATTTGATATACTAATAAAAAATGGGAAAATACTGGATGGTTCTGGCGAGCAGTCTTATGAGGCAGATATTTTAATCCATAGAGATACTATTGCCTATATTGGGAAAGTCGATGCAAAAGAAATAACGGTCACTCAAGTTATTGACGCCAAAGGGAAAGTGGTCACACCTGGATTTATAGATGCCCATGCACATGGCGATCCTTTTGAAACGGGTGAATTTAAAAATTTTCTAGCAATGGGCGTTACCACTATTTGTTTGGGGCAGGATGGAAATAGCCCAATGGAAGCGATGGATAGTTGGTTGGCGAAATTGGAACAAGAACAACTAGGGGTAAATATTGCCATGTTTGTAGGGCATGGTACTTTACGAAAATTGGCGGGTATTAATTTTAAGAAAAACCCTACGGCAACTCAATTAAAACAACAGCAAAAATTATTGCAAGAGGCGTTGGACCAAGGTCTTTTTGGAATGACAACGGGCTTGGAATATACCCCCGGTATTTTTGCCACTGATGAAGAATTACTTCCTTTAGCAAAAATAATTGGCAATAAGAATGGCTTAATCATGAGCCATGTCCGCAATGAAGATGATGACCAATTAGAAAATTCCATTCAAGAATTGTTGAGACAAGGAGAGCATTGTAAGGTACAAGTCTCGCATATGAAATCCGTGTATGGCAAAGGAGCAAATAGAGGAAAAGAATTGTTGACCTTATTGGAAAGTAATAGAAATATTAATTATACGGTTACGGCGGACGCTTATCCTTATAATGCTAGTTATACCGGTATAGGCATTGTCTTTCCAGCATGGGCAAAACCACCACATGATTACAAGGAAGTAGTAAAAACTAGGCGTTCAGAACTATTAGCTTTTTTAAAGCAAAAAATAATAGCTAGAAATGGACCAGAAGCCACTCTTTTTGGGACGATGCCTTATGCTGGAAAAACGCTGGCTCAACTAAGCCAAGAACAAAATTTACCTTACGAACAAATCTTGTTAGGCATGGGCCCTAATCGAGCTTCAGGTGCTTATTTTATTATGGACGATGCCTTGCAAGAAACTATCCTTGCTCATCCAAGCGTCATGGTAAGTTCTGATGGGAGTCCTACGATGCGGCATCCCAGAGGCTATGGAACTTTTGCTAAAATTATTGAAGAGTATGTACGTAAACGAAAGACCTTTTCTCTAGCAGAGGCTGTACGAAAGATGACTTCTTTACCTGCTGCCACTATTGGTATTCAAAAACGAGGCTTATTAAAAGTAGGGTATTATGGGGATCTCTTGATTTTCGATCCTGCTCGGATAAAAGCTAATGCGACCTATGAATACCCTCATCAATTGGCTAGTGGGTTTGATTGGATTTTGTTGAATGGGGAGGTGGTTTGGAAGGAGGGGAAATTGATGGAACGGAAAGGGCAGGTGTTGCGAAAGCAACTAATTGCTGATTGACATGGATAGGTACTTTGTTTTGCACGCAGAGACCGCAAAGCACGCAGAGATTTTATATATACCTCTGCGTGCTCTGCGAACTCTGCGTGAAAAAACTTCGTTTAAATTGACGGACTTACTATTTCATCGTTACTTAATAGAGTATCTCTCTATCGCTTAACAAACTTAATAGTTTTTGAAAAGCTAGCAGTTCTATATTCCAATAAATATAAACCACTCTGTAAATCATTTGAGTGTGTAAAGAATTGGGGGAACGTATATATTAAATCTAAAGAACACAATAAGATGTTGACATTTTTTACCACGCTACAAACATACGAGGTACATAGGCTACATAGTTTTTAGAGAGGATCTTACATCATAAAACTATCCAAGTATCTGGCTAGTGTCTAGTAGCTACCTGATAATGAGTAATACTATGTGAACTATGTATCTATGTGGTAAATTCGTCAACATTATATGTGTTTTCCCCCAATTCTTTACACA
>JALZWC010000316.1 GCA_023300255.1 Saprospiraceae bacterium
TACGGTTCATTTTTTAGATTTTCTTAGAAGATGAACTTGCACAGCAAGTGAATCTATCTGGCTTTAGACAGACCGCAAAGCGGACGAGCTGGCAGGACAAGTATAATGGCTCAAATTATTTTGTTCTTTTCACTTATAGAAAAGAGAGAAGTCATAGCAGGGCTAGGGCTTCATTTTTAAGTTTTTATACGAATAAAAAGGACAAGTCAGAATGATAGATTGTTTATTTCCTGATCCCTAGAATATAAAACAACTCGAACTTGATCTAAGTCAATTGATACTCGATAAATATTTCTGATGTTTGTATCATTAATAATTAACAACATAAAAAAGATGGATACAAATTCAGTAAAACAATCCGTAGTAGACAGCTATGGCAAACTCGCAAAATCTAGTAGTGGCGGCCTATTCTCCAAGCTATTTGCTTGTTGTGACCCAACAGAAAATGCCAATCAGGTAGGCAAAGTTATCGGATATTCAGAGGAAGAGATGAATGCGGTACCTAAAGGAGCCAACTTAGGCGTAGGCTGCGGAAATCCTTCTGCATTGGCGCATATTAAGGCTGGAGAAACAGTTATAGACTTAGGTTCAGGAGCAGGTTTTGATGCTTTTATTGTTTCTCCCATAGTAGGAAGTGAAGGTAAAGTAATAGGCGTTGACCTATCAGATGATATGCTCGATCTAGCAAGAAAAAATGTGAAGAAAGGGAAATATACTAATGTAGAATTTGTCAAGGGAGACATAGAAGAATTACCCCTTGAAAGCAATATTGCAAATCACGTAATCTCCAATTGTGTGATTAATTTGTCTCTAAACAAAGGAGCAGTTTACAAAGAAGCCTTTCGAGTATTAAAAGAAGGAGGTAAATTATCTATTAGCGATATTGTTTTAGAAAAAGAATTACCTGAATTTATAAAAAATTCATTGACAGGACATATAGCTTGCGTTTCTGGTGCAGAACCCTTAGAAGAATATTTACAATATGTGAAAGACGCAGGATTCAAGGATATAAAAATAGAAACAAAAACGGAATTTCCATTAGAGTTAATGCTTGCTGATCCGCAGATCCTAAAAATAGCTAAAGAATTAAATTATAACATGGATAGTGAAGAGGCAAAAAATATTGCTGCTAGTGTGGCCAGTATTTCTTTGAGTGCTATTAAGTAGAATAGAGAGCTGAGAATAGAGAACAGAGACAGATTTCGTTTGCAAACAACCAAATCTGGTAACTTTTAAAAGGAATACCTCTCTGCGCTTAAAAATGTCTAGTAGTTTAAAAGAGATTAAGAATATCAAACAAGTAATAAATAGAATGCAGATTGAATTAAGAGACTATCATATCGAAATTGCAAAACAGTTTGCAGTCTATAGAGATTCTCAAATAATATGGGATAATGGATATGATACTGTCCCTAATCCTTTCACTTTAAATGATGCTAGAGAGCTCATTGAAAAACAACTCAACAAATTACCAGCACTGCGAAAATTGATCTATTGGGACAATCAATTTGTTGGTGAGATAGGCATCACTCCAAAAGAAGATGTCTTTCGATTGAGTGCTGAAATGGGTTATTTTATTGGAAAACCTTTTTGGGGGAAAGGAATTGCCACGGAGGCCATAAAGCAGATGATAGACTATACTTTCAATACCTTTGATCTCATAAGAATTGAAGCTGGTGTTTTTGAATTCAATAAACCATCTATGAGGGTCTTAGAGAAAAATGGCTTTTATTTAGAAAGTATCAAAAAGAAGGCAGCTATTAAGAATGGAAAAATTATTGATGATTATCTTTGGGTTAAATTAAAACAATAGATTGCTTTTTGGACACAGAGCACACAAAGTATAGCCTTCCTGTGCTCTGTGTCTTCTTTGCGATCTCTGTGTCCAAAAGTCAACGTCTTATAAGTTTTGAGTTTGAACTTGAACTTGATACTTGAACTTAATAATTACGCATCCTTATCCGAACGAATAATAAACTTCGCCAATTGTCGAGCCTCCTCCTCTGGATTCTTCCACCAATCCCTTGACCAAATTTGTATAAATTCATACCCTTGTGCTTCCAATGTAGACTGAACTTGTCGCTGCCAATTAAAAGAATAAGCCTCTGTATTTTTAGAAAAATTATCTACTACAATAATATAAGAAGGTTTTCTCTCCAAAGTCCCTTTTATTACAATAGGAAATTGATGATTACCTATAAATGTATTAGTACGAATCCGCTCTGGTTCAAAATAAGCGCGAAGATGATTCGCCATCTCTTCATTAAAAGTAGCCGTTGGCGTTTTATTTTCAATAGAAGGAGTATCACCAATCTGCTCTAAAATTTGTCTTAATTTTGCCTTATGTCCTTTTTGATTGATATACACAAAATCCAAGAAACTGAAGTATAAATGTAATCCTGTGCCAGCTGTTTCTAATTCGTTTAATTGTTCTGATTGGATTGGAATAGAATTACAGACGTAAAAATTTCTAGTATCACAGGTTAATACATTTTGTAAAGCTATTTCTCCCTTTGGTTTATTATAAAATTGAAAATCTTTAGTTAAGACGCTTTGGCCTTCCTCCAATCCAAAGGTTAAAGAAACTAATAGGGTATCAAATGACTGCCCTTGTATATCCGCAAAAGAAAGGACTGTCAAACCAGCTGCTATATATGCCTGTATCATGTCATAATTAGCAGATTGAGCCTGTTGAATTTTCAAAAGTTGTGCTGCTATATAATCTCGCTGAGCGATCGTAGCGCAAGCAATTCCTACTTTTGTAACCCTCCCTTTATTCTTTTTAAATAGCTGATCTAATAGACCTAAAATGAAAGCTGCTTCCAACACATTTGTTTGAGTCACAGCATCATAAATGCCTTTCACATAATACCCTTGTAAAGCAGGATCTTGTTTCTGTGCTAAATTGGGTAATTGTAAATATTGTTGATAGGCAATATTTGTAAAATGTAATAAAGCTAATGGACTTAGTTGATGTTGTTTTTTCAGATATAGTGTCTGACCAACTATTTTTTTTGCGGCTCCCCAAAAAGATTGCGTAGCTAATATCGGGCCTTGGCTACCTGATCCGAATACCACCACCTTTTGGGCAATTGTTAGAATACTTGCGCCTGCCGCTCTACTCATCAATTCCGGATTGATGATAATCACATTATCCCAAGCCGCTTTATCCTTCGTATTTAATTTTTCAAAAGTAGCCGTCGTCATTAATTGAATCGGAAAGAAATTCTTCAATAATTCAAAATTAC
>JALZWC010000317.1 GCA_023300255.1 Saprospiraceae bacterium
CTAACTAAATCTATTTGAGACAATTTTTTTAAATCTGCTCCTGTAAAGATTTTTAACCCTTGCATTTTTTTCTCTGTTACCTTTCCAATACCAAAGAATTTTTTAATAGGTAAAGCCTCTATAAATAGAATCGCTTCATTAGGTTTAATTACTTTTATTCCGTTGGGTTTGTTGATATCGGAAGCAATTTTGGCGAGAAATTTACAATAGGAAACACCAGCTGAAGCAGTGAGTTGGGTGGTTTCAAAAATGCGCTGTCTTATTTCTTCAGCGACTAAAGTGCCGGAGTTTATATTCTTTTTATTTTCCGTTACGTCTAGGTAGGCTTCATCTAAGGAGAGAGGTTCTATTAAATCGGTATAGTCTGCAAAAATAGCTCGTACCTGTTGAGAGACTTCTTTATATACCTCAAAACGATGTTTGACAAATAATAATTCAGGACATAATCTTTTGGCAGTTATACCAGGCATCGCAGATCGGACGCCATATTTTCGTGCTTCATAACTAGCAGCGGCTACAACGCCTCTTACACCGCCACCACCTACCGCAATAGGCTTTCCTCGTAAGCTAGGATCATCTCGTTGTTCTACAGAGGCAAAGAATGCATCCATATCTATGTGAATGATTTTTCTCATAGTTTTATCCTAAGCTGGCAAAGCCAGTGTAATAGAAGTCAGATCGTCAACCTGTCTTCCAAGGAATGCAGGTAGATTTGAGCTTGAACTTGACACTTGAATTTTCTTGCCTACGACTTAAGTAGTTTAGAAAAATACCGTTGAAAATTTTCCATTGGTTGTGCGCCAGCAACATTATGCTCGCCATTTAAAATGAAAGTAGGGACTACAGAAATACCATCTGCTTTTAAAGTATCCATTTCTGCTTGTACTGCTTCTGTAGCAATATCTGTTTCTAAAAATTGCTTAATAAGATCTTTGTCCATACCACAAGCTGCCGCTGCTGCCGCTAATGTAATAGGATCTTCTACATCTTTACCTGCGCCAAAAAAATCTTCAAATAATCGTTTACCTAATTCATTGCGTTGTGCATCATTTACGCATAAATGCATGAGGCGATGTGCTTCGAATGTATTGGGAATGCGTTCGATTTTTCGATAGTCTATAACCAGATTTTCTTTCGCCGCTTCGTCTCTTAATAACGCGCCTAGGCCTGGTTTTTTGACACTTTTAAAATTATCTTTAGGTAGGCCTCCTTTTGGGGTGTTAGGGTATAAAAAAAATGGACGCATTTTAACTTCGACCTCTATTTCTTCTTCAACTAACTGGATGGCTCTTTCTAATCTAGCTTTTCCTATATAGCACCAAGGACAAATAATGTCCGAAACGATTTCTATGGTTATTTTTTTCATAAACTACTTTAAATGAAAAAGGTAATTGTATCTGTTGATTTATCCTTCTATAAAAGTTCGATCTCTTTTCTAGTGAGATTAGTGTATTTTATTATTTTTTCAATAGGTTCTCCATTAGTTTTCATTTCTTTGGCAATCTCAAAATTTCTTTTCTCAACTCCTTCTTTTAGTCCTTCTTTCAATCCCTCTTCTCTTGATGTATCTACCACATTTTTAAGATCTCGATAATACTTTAAACTCTCTTCATAAGCCTTTATTTCTTGAGGTGTGAATTTTGCTATTTCAGCTTCTTCAAATAATCTGGTAAAGACTCGTTCTTGAAGTTCTTTAGGTCTGTCTTGTAATTTAGATAGGTGAGTAAGTACAAAAATCCATTTATCAAAATGAGTTTTTAAATCCTTTTCTTTTTTCTTGAATTTAGGAAGTTCTAGATAAATGAATTTCAATTTGTCATAAAATACCTCACAATGTTGATTTTTTAACTCAACAATATGTAATAATTCTTTTTCCTGCTTATGGTCGTCAAAAATAAAATCTAAAATTCCAATAGAATAGACAGGATCAAGCTTATAATCCCATGCGCTTTTTTTTGCCTGTTCTTGAATTGGGAAAGAAGCGTAGTAAACACTTCTGTCTTTGAAGAAATTTTGTTTTGCTTTTTGCATTTCTACAATAAATCTTTCTCCATTATCTCCAATACAATATAAATCAAAGATAGCTTTTCTATCAATTTCAGTTTTGCCTTGTTGTTCAGTAGCGGAATAAGAGAGCTCTTTTATCTTTCTGTCAGGCAAGATTTGATTAAGAAAGTCAATTAAGAGCATCTTAGTAGATTCTGTTCCAAAAAGTTTTTTGAAACCAAAATCTGTTAACGGGTTGATATATTTTTCTTTTTGGTCACTCATAATTAAGCTATTTAATTTGGGTGTTACAAAAATAGCTGTTTTGCTTGATTCGTTTTATTTTCTCAATTATTTTTTCATTACTTGAACCTGCTAAACTATTTTAACTAACTAGTTCTCCCATTCCTTCTCTAATAATAGCTACCTCTCCATTTGAACAATCGACAACAGTAGATGCCATATTGCCACCAAAACCACTATTAACGAAAACGTCTACCTGATGCTTATAGTCTTCATAAATATCAGCTGGGTCTGAAAAGTATTCTAGTATCTCATCTTCTGATCGTAGGGAAGTTGTCAATATAGGTCGTCCTAATGCTTCTACAATTGCTAAAGGAATAGGATGATCTGGAATCCTAACCCCAACTGTTTTTTTCTTGTTTTTAAATAGCTTAGGAACGGAATTGTTTGCAGGAAGGATAAAGGTAAAAGGACCAGGGAGATTTTTTTTCAATACCTTAAATAACTCATTGGAAATTGGTTTGGTATAATTGGCTATTTGTCCAATATCTTTACAAATAAAAGACAAATTAGCCGTCTTAGGATTTAGTCCTCGAAGCTTACAAATTCGCTCTACCGCTTTTTGATTTTTAATATCACAACCTAAGCCATAAACGGTATCTGTCGGATAAATAAGAATACCTCCTTTCTCCAATTCCTCTGCGATTTGTCGAATCTTCGGCCATTCTATATTATCAGCGTTTATTCTTAAGTGCATTTTTTAAATATTATTATCTCCTTAATAATTGAAATATAGATAGATGCAGCGCAATAGTTCTGCGCTGCATCTCCCTATTCAAATTATTAAAATGGATTATCTAAATCATCTTCGTCCAGATCGTCTAACATATTCGCTAGCATATCATGGAAAGAGAAAGTAGACTCAATATAATCTTTATTAATAACATTGAACTCTGCTAGTCCATGTAAGACTAATTCCATATAGGCTAATGTTTCTTCTTTTGGTATCTTAACTGTTTCTACTAACTTACGAAGACCAGCAACTCCCTCTATCGCTTTTTCAAAATCTTTGTCTGTTGCATCATTTAATAAATCTAGTTTATTACCTCCAGAAAACCATGCTCTGATCGTACCATAAGGATCTCTTTCTCTACCCTTTCTTAATTTGTCAGGATTTGGGAAGAACTTTAAAAATTGTTCTTTGATAGCCGATCCGATCAAGTTCATTGCAACGCCATAAGGTCCTTCTTGCTCCCCTTCATAAACTAATTCTACTTTTCCAGTAATAGATGGAACGACTCCCCAAAAGTCGGTGATACGAGTGGTCGTTTTTTTCTCTTTATTGATCAACATTCGTCGTTCTGCTGAGGATAGGAGATTCTCGTATGCAGAAATACTTAAACGAGCGGAAATACCACTTTTCTCATCAATTAATTCACTTTCTCTTGCGGTAAATGCGACCATTTCTAATAGGTCCTTAAGTAATTCTGGTACGGTTACATTTTCCGCTTGTGTAGCAGATAATTTTGCTTCTTGCTCTGTTATCTTTCTAGCGATTTCCAGTGTCTTAGGATAGTGGGTTAATATCTGACTTTCAATACGATCCTTTAATGGGGTAATAATGCTACCTCTATTCGTATAATCCTCAGGATTAGCGGTAAAGACAAATTGGATGTCTAAAGGCAGCCTTAACTTAAATCCCCGAATTTGCATATCTCCTTCTTGCAACATATTGAAAAGAGATACTTGAATCCGAGCTTGTAAATCAGGTAATTCATTAATAACAAAAATAGATCGATGTGCTCTTGGGATTAAACCAAAGTGAATTACTCGTTCATCTGCATAAGGTAATTTGAGCGTCGCTGCTTTAATAGGATCTACATCTCCCACTAAATCTGCAATACTTACATCAGGCGTTGCCAATTTTTCGACATATCGTTCCGATCTATGTACCCAATCAATAGGCGTAGCATCTCCTTTTTCTGCGATAAGATCTCTAGCAAATCTAGAAATGGGCTCCAAAGGATCATCATTTAGTTCACTACCAGCAACAATTGGAATGTATTCATCCAGTAGATGAACCATTAATCTGGCTAATCGAGTTTTTGCTTGTCCTCTCAATCCTAGTAAAAGGATATTATGTTTGGACAATATAGCTCGTTCCATATCTGGAATCACTGTATCTTCAAAACCAAGAATGCCCTCAAAAACAGGTTCTTTTTTAGAGAGTCTTTGGATTAAATTATCTCGAAGTTCTTCTTTAACAGATTTTGAGGTATACTTAGTTTTTTTAAGTTCACCGAGTGTCTTTGCTTGAGCCATATTTTTTTTAATAGTGTGGAGTATTTTTTGCCGATGAGATCAGATTGAAAGATACTAAACATCTGTAAATAAATAAAGTTTATCCTTAATCTATAGCAGTAGTTCCCATTTTGGATAAAGTCATATCTAAAATTGGAATTACTGATTAGGTAGTATAATATACAATACTTAATTGAGGCTTAATTTTTTAAAAGAAGACTATATATAGTTGATTTTTGAAGGATAAATTTATTTATAAAATATTAAAACTTTACCTATTTATTTTCGTATTTTAAAATAGCTAAATTGTTTATAGGTTTTTAATTGGGGACCTCTGTAAGAGGTCCTTCTTTTTGTTTTATTAATAACAATATAAATACGTAATATTTATTCTTTTTCTTATAGATATCAGCCATTTTCAAAATGTCTTAGCAGTTCCCATTTTAGAGAAGGCTTTGTCCCGCAACTTCCCGTTGCTGGACAAATTTCTACGCAAACCGCCTTAATTTGTCCAGCAACAGGAAGTTGC
>JALZWC010000318.1 GCA_023300255.1 Saprospiraceae bacterium
AAGATGAGCAAACACCGTTTGTGAACCGCAAAGCGGATGGGTTGCTAGGGCAAAAGAAGCAGCCAAGAGTCTGAAGTTATTTTTTTATCATTCCTTACGTAGCTAGACTATGTGCGACTTTTTTAAAAACAACTAGCAAAAAAATAAGCTCATTTAAATTGTTATCTTATTTATGTCCGACTACTTAGATAGACGAAAAAACTAACGGTTCCCCCTATGAATAGAAATAAAAAACATTGAAATTATTTCTAAAGTATTCGTATTTAATTCATTCTTGCAAAATCTAGGCTATTTTCAAATACGAAAAAAGGTCCTATAGATGTCAAAATCTATAGGACCTTTTTTATAAAATCTATAATTAATTGCTTATTCCAAAGCACTCAATATCGCATTATTTTTCAACAGATCTACTAACTTTAAATTCGACTGTGTCTCTGTATCCATCAAATCCGCCAGCGTTACTTTTTCTAATAAATTATCTAAAGTAAATTGCACCATTTTCCACAAAGACCGCACAGAGCAATCTACGGAATTCGTACATAATTGTCCAACACCTGTATGGCTGCCACAAAATTCACTATCATATAACTTCCCCCCCAATACAGTCAATGCACTATTGATCGTAATTTCATTAGCCGCTTTGGCTAAAACATATCCTCCCTTTTGTCCACGCGTACTTTGCACCAATTCCCCTAATCGTAAGGCACGAGTCAACTTACCAACATATGGTTCTGATAAACCTTCCAATTCACTTAATTGTGGAATACTCAATCCCTTCTCCCCATCCGCTCGAGCGATGCGCAACAATATCCGTAAACCATATTCATCTTGTGAAGAAATTTTCATTTTTTATTTTTTTAAACACAGCGATTGAAAGACATAGAGTTACAAATTTACTTCTGAACAACTATCGTCTTTACATCATGTCTAAGGCAAATCTAGCATCTTCGCTCATCAAATCTTTTGTCCAAGGTGGATCAAATACTACCCGCAAATCTACATCAATTACACCTTCTACACTCATTGCTTTTTCTTGTACCTCCATTGGCAAAGATTCTGCTACAGGACAAGCAGGAGAAGTTAGGGTCATTTCTAAATACACTTGTCCGTCGTCTTTAACTTCTACTTTATAGATCAATCCTAGTTCATAAATATCAACTGGAATCTCTGGATCAAATACTGTACGGATTTGATCGTAGATTTGTTCTTTTATTTTTTCTTTATCTAAGCTCATATTTATTTTCTTTTAACTGGCTTCTTCGCCCTTCTTTTTAGCGTGTACATAAAAACTCAAAACTGCTAAACCTAATATCCACCCAACGATATCTTCATTTTCTAAGGTATAGTCTAGTGGATATCCTAGGTAGGGTATTTCTCCATGTATAATAGCCAAGCCAAAAAGTCCCATCAGTAATAATACAATACCAGCGATTAGATAGGAACGACTTTTTTGCATTAATTCCATATTCTTTATGAATTATTCCTTATTTCAATGCGGCTCCATATAATTTCATCTGATTCACCATACTCACTAAACCATTAGAACGATTAGGCGAAAGATGTTCTTTTAATCCAATCTTGTCAATAAAATATAATTCCGTCTCTGCAATATCCTTGGCCTTTTGATCAGACAATACTCTAACTAATAATGCAATAATTCCTTTTGTAATAATCGCATCGCTATCTGCTGTGAAAATTATTTTTCCTTCCTCCTGCTTTGCATTTAACCACACTAAACTTTGACAACCTTTTATCAGTCGTTCTTCTGTCTTCAAGGACGTGTCTATCAAAGGTAGTTTTTTACCTAAGTCGATAATATATTCATAGCGATCCATCCAATCATCAAAAAGATCGAATTCCTCTATGATCTCCTCTTGTATTTCGTTAATTGACATAATATTTATTTAAGTAAAAGGTAAGAAGTAATAGGTAATAAGTAACTGCTCGCACTTATTACTTCTTACCTATTACTTCTTACCTATTACTTCTTACCTATTACTTCTTACCTATTACTTCTTACCTATTACTTCTTACCTTTTACTTATTACCTACAAAAGCATTCGTTTTGCACGTTTTACTCCTTCGACTAATTTATCAATATCTTCTTTGTTGTTATAAAAGGCAAAGGAAGCTCTTATCGTACCCGGCACACCCAAGCGATTCATTAAAGGTTGTGTGCAATGGTGGCCAGTTCGAACTGCTATTCCTAATTTATCCAAAATCGTTCCTACATCGTATGGATGGGTACCATCTAATAAAAAAGAAATAACACTTGCTTTATTTTTAGCGGTTCCGATTAATCGGATACCTTCTATTTTTTTTAGTTCTGCTGTTCCGTATTCTAATAGCTCTTGTTCGTGTTGACCAATCGCTTCATGTCCTATTTGTTGCACATATTCTATGGCTGCTCCTAAACCAATGACTCCTGCTATATCCGGTGTACCTGCTTCGAACTTAAACGGTAATTCGTTATAGGTTGTTTTTTCAAAAGTACACGTTTCTATCATCTCTCCGCCTCCGTGTCTATGAGCGAGATCAAACCACAGCCCGGCATAATGGATATCGCCTTGTATCAAGGTGGTAAAAGCCATGTGGACGGGATTGATAACGTCTTGAAATTGTCCTCGAACGAAAACCCGTTCGGACCATCAGATGCCACCAAAGACGCGATGATGCGCGCGTCCCATACTTTGCATCGCTACCCGTCAACTGATCACGCAACGTTGCGCCAAGCGATTGGTGATGTTTGGGACCTCGAGCCCGAACGCATTATCTGCGGCAACGGTTCTGGCGAAGTTCTGATGATGATTGCTCAGGCTTATGCGGGGAAAGGCGATGAAGTGCTTTTCACAGAGCACGGGTTTGCCATGTACCCAATTTACGCAAATGCGAACGGGGCCAAACCTGTTGTTGTGGCTGAAAAGAACCGCGTTGTTGATGTGGATTCTTTGCTAGCGGCATGCACCAAGAAAACCAAGGTTTGCTACATCGCCAACCCCGCCAACCCAACGGGTACGATGATCGACGAAGCCGAGCTTGCACGTTTGGCAGACGGGCTTCCTAAAGGCGCCGTGCTGGTGCTTGACGGTGCTTATGCTGAATACGTTGAAGGTTATGACGGTGGGAAAGCACTGGTCGAAAGTCGTGACAACGTCATCATGACGCGCACGTTCTCCAAAATTTATGGGCTGGGTGGTCTGCGGATCGGGTATGGATATGCGCCGCAACCGATTATTGACGTTTTGATGCGCATTCGCGGGCCGTTTAATTTGTCTGCGCCTGCACTAGCAGCCGCTGAAACTGCGATGCGGGATGTCGCACACACTGCGAAATGCCGTTCTGAAAATGCAAAACAACGCGACTGGATGGCAGCTGCGCTGGCCGATATGGGCTTGCCGTCAGACCCCTCAAACGCGAACTTTATCCTTGTGCGATTTGGGTCCGAGGATGATGCAAAGGCATGTAACGAACACCTGACAACACAGGGCATTTTGGTGCGCTATGTTGGCGGATATGGCCTGCCTGAGGGTTTGCGCATTACCGTCGGAGACGAGGCATCTTGCCGCCGCGTTGTTCATGCCATTGGGCAGTTCGTGAACCCTGAAAAGGATCTGGACGCATGACTGTAATGTATGATCGTGTGGCGCTCATCGGGCTTGGCCTGATTGCATCCTCAATGTTTTGGGCGATGAAACGCGCCGGCGTTTCTGGCGAAGTGACAGGCTACGCGCGCTCTGGTGAAACACGTGATGTTGCCCGTGAAATCGGGCTGTGCGACCGCATTTGTGACAGTGCTGCCGAGGCCTGCGAAGGGGCGGACCTGATCGTTCTTTGTGTGCCGATCGGTGCAATGGACGCCGTCGCCGGCGAGATTGCGGGCGTTTTGAAAAAGGGCGCGGTCGTCACTGATGTAGGATCTGTGAAACGTGCCGTGATTGACGCCGTTGGCCCACATATCCCTGAGGGTGTGCATTTTGTACCGGGCCACCCG
>JALZWC010000319.1 GCA_023300255.1 Saprospiraceae bacterium
AAGAACCGTAGCCCAGCTATGCTTAGTTTTTCAGAATTCCTTAGAGTAAAAAATGACTAGCTTAAAACGACCAATTTATTCTCACTTTTTGCCTAAGTGATTATTCGTTTTTCAACCTCCAAGGTGGATTTAGTCTATTCTCTCCACCATAAAACAAAATTAGTTGATTTCCATCGACATCTTTCAATCTTGCTTCCCGCCATAACCACGTTTGGTCCCTTGGCTCTTGATCAAATTTAATTCCTTTCTCCTTAAGTTCCTCGACATATTTATCAAGATTTTCACATTCGAAATAGACATAAATTCCATCGCCTTTTGGTAATTCCTCCCTTTGATGTATCGAAAAGGTAGCACCTCCATCTGGACATTCAAATCTTGCGTAATGCGGTAATGATTTTACAATTAATTTCAAGCCTAGTTTTTCATAAAAAGGAATTGATTTTGTCAAATCTATTGATGGAACAGTTATTTGATTTAGGTTCATTGTTGGTTATTAAACAAGATTTTTAATACTATCCGCCGCTTCAATACCCTCCCTCAATAATGGATCAGGAATCGGTGATCCCCATACTTGTTGGCAGGGCACTACTCCAGCCCATATTGGCAATTCGTAATCTTGTTTTTCATCTCCAGGGGGGCCCGTTCTAATTTTAGCAGAAGCTTGGTCGATCGTTAATTCTAATACCGTAGTAGCTTTCAATTCTTTAGCAATTGGCAATCGGCTTTCTTCCCAGCGACCTTTTAATATTTGATCTGAAATTACTTTTAACGCTTCTTCTTTTTCCGCAGTATCTGCAATTAATTTGGCAGTACCAAAACAAACGACAGAGCGATAATTCATAGAATGGTGATAGGCAGATCTCGCTAATACCAAACCATCTAAATGTGTAACGGTCAAACAAACAGGAATACCTTCTTCCAGATTGACCATCATTCTACTAGTAGTCGCTCCATGCAAGTAGATCTTATCTCCCTTTCTTCCATAGGAAGTTGGAATGACATAAGGCTGTCCATTAACGGAAAAACCAAGATGACAGAGAAATCCAACATCTAGTATCTCATAAATGGTTGCTTTATCATAATGCCCTCTTTTGGGGATTCGTTTTACTTTGTTGGTATTGTCTACTGGGTAGGATGTTGCCATAGTTCTATATAATTTAGATTAATCACTTGATAAGTTTCAACAAATATAGTAGCTTTCTGGACTAGTTAACTATGCCAGATTTAATTAATTGAATAGACCAGATATGTTACCTTATAAAAGTCTTCTACAAATTGATCGAAGTACCAATACCCCACTCTTTTTACAATTGAGCAATCAGCTAGTTCAGCTAATCCAAAACGGTCAATTAGTGAGTGGTAGTAAACTACCAAGTAGTAGGGTTTTAGCAGAGATATGTCAACTTAATAGAAATACGATTAATAAATCATATCAAGAATTAGAGTCCTTAGGATGGATTACTATTCAGGCTAAAAGAGGAGCATTTGTAGTAGATAATTTTCCCTATATAAAAACTAAATCATGGGCCAATCAAGGAGAAGAAACGCACAAGGAAGAAAATTCAAGATTTCCTTTCTATGAGTTTCCTTTCTTAAAAACACCTAAAGCAGTAGAGTCTCTTATTGGGTTTGATGATGGCTTCCCAGATATTAGACTAGCACCTATTGAGGATTTAGGTAAGGCCTATATGAGAAACTTAAGGCAATTAGGATTCGAAAATAAGCTTGGTTATACAGATGCCTTAGGACCATCTCCACTTAAATATCAAGTCTCCAAATTATTAAATGAAACTAGAGGCCTAAATATTACGGAAGATAATGTATTAATTACGAGAGGCTCCACTATGGCAGTTCATTTAGCCCTTGCTGCTACGATAAAGAGTGGCGATACCTTAATTGTCGGAGCAAGTAGTTATAAAACCGCCAATATGATGGTGCATCATTTTGGTGGACAATTAAAAACAGTTCCAGTAGATGAGAAAGGTATCCAGTTAGAGACGATTCCTAGTATTTGTAAACAACACCGAGTAAGAGCCATCTATGTCACTTCTCACCATCATCATCCAACTACGGTCACACTAAGCGCAGAGCGCAGGCTACAATTAATGCAATTGGCCAATCAATATAATTTCTGTGTATTAGAAGATGACTACGATTATGATTTTCACTATGACAATAGTCCTGTTTTGCCACTAGCTAGTGGTGATCCAGATGGACGCGTTATTCATTTCGGTTCTTTTACAAAATTGATCGCTCCTGCATTTCGGGTAGGCTACTTGGTCGCGTCCAAAGAATTGATTACCTCTATAGTAAAATTACGCCGACTATTCGATCGACAAGGAGATACGGTATTAGAAACAGCCATTGCACAACTAATGGAGCAAGGCGTCATCAGACGTCATAAAAAGAAGTCGTGGCGAGTCTATAAAGAACGTAGAGATTACTGTTGTGATTTATTAGAAAAGGAATTAAAAGATTTTATTCAATTTGAAAAACCTTCAGGTGGGATGGCTATTTGGACTTTATTTAAAGCCTCTATAGACTTGCCTACCTTAAGCAAGCAAATGCGACAACGTGGTGTCTATCTTTCTGATGGAATTTCTTACGAACCTATTACAGGACCACCTGCCAATGGTATACGAATGGGCTTTGCTTCTATGAATAAAGAGGAGATTCAGAAATGTGTATTTATTTTGAAAGCGGAGTTGGTGGCGGGCTTGATGCAGAAGCGCACACGGATCAAGGAGATATCTGGGGAGGCGATCGGGGGTAAGGAAGTTTTCGCGGGGT
>JALZWC010000320.1 GCA_023300255.1 Saprospiraceae bacterium
TAAAACAAAGCATTGACAAAAAGGTAATTATCGGTCCTAGAATGATTGTGGCAGGTAAAGCAATGGTGACCACTGGAAGTTATGGGCCTAAAGGATTTGCAGAGCATGTGCAAGTGCCTCTTGGTGCAGAAGTAGCAGATGGATTTGATGAGCTCACCAAAGTCGTTAGAGATCAAATCGGTCATGGGGCAGAGGTGATTAAGGTATATGCAGATTATCGTTGGGGCATGAATAATTTAGCAAAAGCAACCTTTACACAAAGAGAGTTGGAATTAATTGTAGAAGTGACCAACAGTAGTGGTCGACAAGTAGTCGCTCATGCCGCTACGGAAGAAGGAATGCGCCGAGCAGTACTCGCTGGCGTAAAGACGATCGAACATGGGGATGCTGGCACTAAAGAAATATTTGAGTTGATGAAAAAACACCAAGTGGCCCTCTGCCCTACTCTAGCGGCTGGAGATGCTATTATGCAATATAAAGGTTGGAACAAGCAGGAAGATCCAGAACCTGAAAGAATCAAGAATAAGAAAAAATCATTTAGTTTAGCTTTAGCAGCAGGTGTTACCATTGTCGCTGGTGGAGATGTGGGCGTCTTCCCGCATGGAGAGAATGTAAGGGAATTAGAAATGATGGTCGAATATGGGATGAAGCCGATGGACGTATTACAATCTGTTACCTCTATCAACGCTTCTGTTTTTGAAATGGATCATTTGATTGGTCGGATACAAGCTGATCTTTTAGCTGATTTAATAGTGGTCAAAGGCGATCCTAGTAAAGATATTAGTCAACTGAGGAATATTGAAATGGTGATGAAGGGGGGAGCTATTGTTAAGAAATAAGAGAGAAAAATATATAATGAACACGGAGGCACGGGGACACAGAGTGACATTTATTTTCTGTGTATTTGTGCCTCCTTGTTCTTCATAAAAACGAGAAAATAAGAAATTATTTTTTTTAAAATAAAGCTCTACTACTTTCCGATAACGCTCTCTTATTGATATTTCAAATTCAACAATTCCTTGGCCTTCCGCCAAACAATAAATAGGCCCACGCAACATTACCCATCACTCCAACAGAATTCTTCTAACCACAGTACCTACCTTACCTTTCAAGTGAACAAAATACATTCCTTTAGATTGATTTTGTATATTCAGTACCACTTGTTGCTCCTCTTTAATAGATGCTGTTAGTACGACCTGACCATGAACATTTAACACCGTAAGTGTATGAGGGGAATCCAATACCGCAGTCTCCACAAAGAACAAACCACTGGTAGGATTTGGATAAATTTTTATTCCCGTAGTAACAAAAATTGTCTGGCTCGCTGTCGTAGTGGTAGTACCATTATGCAAATTATCCGCTACTCCATTAGTTACTAAATCACCTGTAATCAACACCCTATTTCTTGTTTCGCAATTAGTAAGATTTGAATCAGCATTACAAAAATCATCAAAATCTTGCTCTTCTAAATCTGGGTTTCCACTGATCAAAATTGATTCACTTTCACATAAATTTTTAAAAGAAGCAGGAAGACAACCTGAAAATTGGTTATTCTGCAACCATAAATCTTCTAATGGAAATTCTCCCAAAAAAGCAGGAATTGATCCAGTCAAATTATTATCGGAAAGGTATAAAAACTCCAATTTTGTTAACTGGCTAAAAGAGTTAGGTATTTCCCCTATCAATTCATTAATATCCAAATCAAGTCTTACTAAATTAATAAGATTGCCTAAAGAGGAAGGAATCTCTCCTGTTAATTTATTGTCATATAAAATTAATATTTCCATTTTTTGCAAGTCTCCTAGTTCTGAAGGTATATGTCCTGTGAGTTGATTATTATAGAGGAATAGATTCTCCAAGTTGTGAAGTAATCCTAGTTCTGTAGGTATCCTCCCTGTCAATTCGTTGACGTCTAATCTAAGTTCTACTAAATTCGTAAGCTTGCCTAAAGAGGAAGGAATCTCTCCTGTTAATTTATTGTCATATAAAAATAGTCTCTCGATCTTATCTAAGCCCTCTAACTCCATAGGTATATTTCCTGTGAGTTGATTATTATAAAGAGATAACTCTTCTAAATTCCTTAGCCTCCCTAGTTCCTTAAGAAGGGTGCCAGATAATTGGTTCTTAGAGAGAGATAAGTTTTCTAAATGAAATAATTTACTGAGTGCAGAAGGAAGGTTACCTATCAACTGATTATCAAACAGATTCAAATGCCTTAATGCATTGAGATCTCCTATTGATTTTGGTATAAATCCTGACAAATTATTTTCATTAAGCCGAATACCAACAACCCTCCCATCCTCACAAGTAACACCGTACCAGTTAGAAAAATCACAATTCGCTGGTGGATTGGTACTACTTACTTCCCAACCTGAATTATTATTCCATTGATCTCCTTTGGTATGCAGGTAGAGTGCTCGAAGTGCTTGATAATCTCTTTTATTACAATCACAGTTTTTTAGTTCTGCATTGCCTTGGCTGGCATCATAGTTAACCGTCACTGCATCAGTCAATAATGGATTCATTGGAGAGACAGTTACCTCAGCAATTAATAGTAATGGGAAAAGTAATCCTAATAGGATTTGAGGGATAAGTTTAATCATAATATGAATGTTTTGATTAGAAAATAAAACTAAGTAATGACGAAAGAACAAGTTATATAATGCCCTAAAAACACATTGTTATTTTTGTTATAAATAAACAATAATCAATTCATCTCGACCAAGGGATATTTTCTTTAATCTAAATTTTCCAAATTTATCCGTTGTCATTTCCTCCTTCCTATTACATATTGCTACCGTTGCCCCTATCAAAGGGAATTGCTCTTTCTTATCCAAGATCGTTTCTCTAACCGTTTGAGTTAAATCTTGTGTATAGCTATATTTATAAGCTAACAGCATCAATAGAAAAGCTAGATATTATTTTGAGGTTGGCATTTTGTAGTTTTCTAAATAGTAGGTATATGAGTTTCTAGTTCAATTAGAATTGAGCAACGCATCAGAGGATGTTGGTAACAAAGTTATGTTCAAGATTAATTTTGGAAACATCATTTTTACATAACTGGTATAATCGGCTTTATAATTGGTTCTTCTCAATTTGTATATTGTATAGTTAGATTGGTTTACAACTTCGATAACTTAAGATACATGTATAAAATAACATCGTGATTTAGGCTGCTTCTTTTGCCTTTAGTTTACGATCTTATTTCATACACGTTCTTAGTAAACCTCTACGTTAAGTGGATCGAATTAATACTTTTAATTTCAGGAGATAGAGTCTATTAGAGAGATTCATTTCATGATTTATTTTCTTTGTAGGCTCATCTTTTTAGTCTCTACCACTTGCCCATCAATCTCTAAAGAATAAGTATACTGTCCATTGTTCAAATCATTAGTTTGTAATTCTAAAGTACCTTCTCCAAACTGTTGAATAGCAATAGATTTTATTAGTTGACCATTTAGAGTATATACAATTATTCTTGCCTGCCGAGTAGTACTTGGGATCGAATATGGAATCTTGGTAAGCGCAGTAAATGGATTGGGAATATTCTGTCCTAAATGAACATTATTAATAACAGCAGATTCTGTTGTTTTAATTTTCTGGTCAGCCAATAGTGTTTGCATCATTTCTTTTAGTTCCGTAACATCAGCGCTTAGTTTTTCAATTTTTTGATCTCTTTGTATTATTTGTTGCTGTTGTGCTTCTATTAAGGTTTGTTGTTCTTGTACCGCACCTACTAAAGGCACCACAAATTCAGCATAACGCAAACCGTATTTTCCGCCATTAATTTCTGGTTTGACGATACCACTAAATTCGCCATACCCTACTTTATTAGCTACTTTTTCTACGTCTTGTGCTAAGAACCCAGAGTAGCGAATTTTATCTTTTTGTTCTGCGGCTTTTAATTCGTTTGCATTTCTATTTTTCAAAGCTACTTCGTATTCTCTAGAAGATATTTGCGTATTATCGCTTTCTTGATTGCTATAACTAGTTTTGTTTCTAGCAATTGCCTTTTGTTGTTGTTGTTCTTTGACTATTTTAAAAGTATTGTATTGATAAGAAACAGGTGACAATTGAAGAATAAAATCTAAATGGTTTTTTTCTTTTTTTATATTCTTTTTATAGCGTTTATCTGATAAATTCATCCAATTGGAGTAGCCGCCTATGACCGTTATACTTGTATTCCCGATAACTACTTTGTTGCTAGCGTCAACGCTACTAGAAGAGCCAATCGCAGTTGCATTATTCAAGTTAGAGGACATTACATCAGAAAAAGCCCCAAGACACGTATTGCTATTACCTATAGTATTTTGTATTCCAGCAGAAACTCCGATAAATAGATTACTATAAGAGATAGTGGTGAACGTTCCAGCCCCTTGTCCAAGAAATGTATTATGAAACCCTGTAGTATTATTTGCGCCCGCCCATGAGCCTATAAACACGTTTGAACCACCTGTTGTATTATTCCTTCCACCTAATCTTCCAATGAATACATTTTGATTTCCTATAGTATTAGATCTTCCTGCATCTACTCCCAAAAAAGTATTATACGCTCCAGTTTCATTTAACATCCCAGCCTCATAACCAATGAACATATTATAATCAGTCGTATTTCCAAGGATTAGTCTCTTGTCAATTTTGGCATCTCCTTCCACATCTAGCAAAATTTGAGCAGATGTTATAGTAACAACTGATACCATAAATAGTAAAAATAAAAATACATTTTTCACAATTTGGTATTAGATTGATTTTTTCATTTGGAAAATATTTTGATT
>JALZWC010000321.1 GCA_023300255.1 Saprospiraceae bacterium
ATAAACATCTTTTTCCGTCTAAGAAACCGAAAAAATAAGTCCGTAGCCCTGCTATGCACTGATTTTTTCAATTCCTTAGCCGAAAAAATCTAGTTCCTAAATTTACCCGTTTAATTAACACGACCTACTTAATTGCTTTGCTATTCCGAATTTCTATTTGTATTATTGGCTTTTAGCATCTTTTGAGTTGTATATTTATACACTGTTTCAGAAGTCAGAAGTCAGAAGTCAGACCGTTCCCTTTAGGAACTGTCAGAAGTCAGACTTATGATGTTGACGCTGCACTCGCATTTGACAGCCGTAGGCGATCTGACAGCGTAGCGATCTGACCTCTGACTTCTATCAAACATTCTCATTCCAAGCATTAATTAATGTCTCGATTAGTAATCATATCTAACCGCTTACCGCTTACAATAGATCGAAAGGATGGAGCATTGTGCTATCATCCAAGTGCTGGAGGTTTAGCTACAGGCTTAGATTCTTTAGACACGTCTATTGAAAAATTATGGATAGGGTGGGTAGGGATGCCAGTTGAATCGGAAGTAGAAAAAGATACGATAACCCAAGATTTAAAGGAGGATGGTTTGATTCCTGTTTTTTTAACTCAAGAAGAAATTTCTTTATTTTATGAAGGCTTTAGTAATAAAGTCATATGGCCTCATTTTCATTATTTTACACAATATACTACTTACGAAGAATCCTTTTGGGAATCCTATCAAAAAGTTAATCAATTGTTTGCAGATGTAGTGGCAAAGCATGTACAAGAGGAGGATATTATTTGGATACATGATTACCAACTTTTATTGCTACCAGCAATGGTAAGGGCACTATTCCCAAAAGCGTGTATAGGATTTTTTCTGCATATTCCCTTTCCTTCTTATGAAGTCTTTAGAATTCTGCCTTGGCGTAAAGACTTGCTTCATGGCGTGTTGGGAGCGGATCAAATTGGCTTTCATACTTTTGGCTATATGCGGCATTTTTTGAGTGCGGTCTATCGAATAGCAGGATATGAACATAATTTTGGAAAACTATTAATCAATGGTCGGAGTGTTAATGTAGATGTCTTTCCAATGGGTATTGATTATCAAAAATATGCCAAGCAGGAGATTGTTTTAAGTAGTACCGATTATTCTTTTCAGATCGAACGCTTGGCTGAAAAAAGGAGTATTATCCTTTCTATTGATCGCTTAGATTATACCAAAGGCATACCAGAAAGAATTGGTTCGTACGAACGGTTTTTACAGGAGTATCCAGAATACGAATCTAAGGTGACGTTGTTTTTAATAGTCGTTCCTTCTCGTTCTAATGTAGACCAGTATCAAGAACTAAAAGAAGAAATAGAAACCATGGTCGGAAGAATAAACGGCGCCTATGGCAATTTTGATTGGTTTCCAATCCGATATTATTATAGATCCTTGGCTTTCTCGGAGCTATCTGCGCTATATAGAGAAGCTCATATTGCTTTAATTACGCCTCTAAGAGATGGGATGAATTTAGTGGCCAAAGAATTTGTGGCTAGTAAAGATAAGAGTAGGACAGGGGTACTGATTTTAAGTGAAATGACGGGTGCTTCAAGCGAGATGTTTGATGCCCTCATTGTCAATCCGCAAGATTCTGCTCAAATAGTAAAGAGCCTTAAGCAGGCCATGGATATGACTGCCGGTGAGCAAGGCTGGCGGATGAAAAAAATGCAAGATCAGCTCAAAAAATATACGGTTCAATATTGGGCCGAGAGCTTTGTTAAGGAGCTAGTAAAGCTAACTCAAAGTAATGCTAAAAAAGATATAAAATTGAATAAAGCATCTGTTAAAGAATTATTATTAGATTATCAAAAAGCGGCCGCTCGTTTATTGATTCTTGATTACGATGGTACCTTAATGGATTTTGATCCTGACCCGCAGGCAGTTGCTCCAGACGACATTTTATTAGGCTATCTGGAAACGCTTTGTAACGATCCTAAAAACAAAGTAGTGATTAACACGGGAAGAGATAAACATACCATTAATAAATGGCTAGGTCATTTGAATATGGACTTCGCAGCAGAGCATGGTGTCTGGATAAGAAAAGATAATAAATGGGTTCAAAATCCAGGACTACGAAGTCAATGGAAAAAACAAATACGTCTGGTCTTAGAGCAATTAGTAGAGCGCACACCAGGTTCTTTCATCGAGGAAAAAGACTTTTCTTTAGCTTGGCATTATAGAAAGGTGGATAAAGATTTAGGCGCAAAACGAGTAAGAGAGTTTAAAGATATGTTGACTTATTTGCTTGCTAGTTTAGATTTGCAAGTACTAGATGGTAATAAAGTGGTAGAGGTGAAAAACGTTGGCGTCAGCAAAGGGCAAGCTACAATGGAATGGCTGCCACTAAAAGACTGGGATTTTATATTTGCAATAGGGGACGATCATACAGATGAAGACATTTTTCAAGTAATGCCAGAGGACGCCTATGCGGTAAAAGTAGGCGTTGGAGAATCTATTGCTAAATATCGGATTACTACGGTGGAGCAGGTGCGGGATTTATTGCACCTGATGGTGGAGGAATGAAGAGAAGTCAGCGGTCAGATCGTCCTTGCAGGACTGTCAGGTGTCAGATTTATGACGTTGACCTTATGACGTTGAAAACGTGATGTTTCCGATAGCCGTAGGCGGAATATAGAAGCGTAGGGAATTAGGCAAAGAGTAAGAATAAATTAGCCATTTTAACCTGCCCAGCAAGCCCGTCCGCTTTGCGGTTCACTTGCTCTGCAAGCTCATCCTCTAAGAAG
>JALZWC010000322.1 GCA_023300255.1 Saprospiraceae bacterium
ATTTTCTCTAGCTTTATGTACATAGTCACATTGTTTAATAAGTGGGATTAGATCTTCACTAGCATAAATATGATCATAACGATAGCCATTTCCTTGGTGACTATACCAAGAATAAGCCTCTGCCTCTCCATGTACATATCGAAAAGCATCTTTCATCCCACTTTTCTCTAATCTAGCCAATTCTGGAGTATACCAAAAACTGTCCCCTTTTTGATCAATGAAGTTTTTCCCAGTATTATAATCTCCCATTACTATGGCAGGGCGATTTTTGGTAGTTTCTTCTTGTAATAAAGGAAATAACTGATGCTTTTTCTTATGTGGAAGATAAACACCATATAAATGAAAAGCTTCAAAATCCACCGCAATTACATTATGTCCATAGGTAGGATCATGTTGAAGAAAAAGCCGAGAATTACAGGGCAATTTGCTGACAATCAATACAGAATTAGTATCGGAAGGACCTAAAGAGGTAAATTGAAAATGATACCCTAGTTCTAGTAATTTTTGACGAAGAAATTGCCCTGCATTATTGTTTCTAAATTCTGATAAGACTATAATCTGTGGTTTTTGTTGCGCTATAAATTTAATAATACCTCGAACCCTAGAGCCTCCACCTTGTTGTATATTCCAACTCAGAAATTTTAGCATATGATTTATATGTAATACATCAATTTATTCCTAAGCTGACTTCTTTTTAGCTTCCTCAATACTTCTCTTCAAAGCCACCATGATATCTACAACTGGTTTATCTTCTTCATTCTCTTCCATATTGACAATCTGCTTGCCTTGGACTTTTTGTTCCACTAAATCTAGTAAAGCATCTCTATATCGGTCTTCAAAATCCACTTGATCAAAAGTAGTTGTCAAGGATTCTACTAATTGCTTTGCCAAATTCAGTTGTGCTTCATCTGCTTCTTCCATCGTCTTTGTATCTGGCACTTTTTCAATAGATCGCAGTTCATAAGGAAAGCGCAATTTATACATGATTAAGGCATTCTTATAAGGAGTAATTAAAACTACATCTTCCTTATCTCTAAGAATAATTCGCCCTACGCCTGCTTTACCCGTGTCTGACAATGTTTTACATAATAAAGCGAATGCTTTTTTAGAAACATCTCCTTCTGGTCCTACATAATATACATTTTCAAATCGAGTAGCGGGCACATCTTTGAAATCCACGAATGCTTCAATATCAATAGCCTTCGTACTCTTTAGCTTGATACTATTCAATTCCTCTGGTTTGAATATGGCAAATTGATCTGGCTCATATTCAAAGCCTTTTACTATATTTTCTCGACTGACTGTTTCTTCACAGGTCTTGCAATACTTCTTATAGCCAATAGGGCCATTGTCTGTATCATGTATTTGTTTGAATGATATATTCCCTTTGGTTTCTACTGCATTGAATATTTGAATGGGAATGGTTACTAATGAAAAACGAATATGTCCTTTCCAAACTGATCTCATTGTTTTATTTTTAATTGATGTTTTCCCATGACTGCGTCATGGGCTACAGGATGTCGTCCTTTCAGGACTGGTCGTGTGTTAATGTTGTTGGCTTTATTATATTTGTCAAAGTCGCTCACGACCTATAAAGATCCATTATGCATGTGGTTACGAAATTACATCATTTCAAGACTCAATTTGTATATGTTTTATTATCTGTCAACGTCACTCACGACCTACAAAAATCCTTGGTATCCGTGTGGTTACAAAGTAACTCCGCGTTCTATTATGTGTATATAGCCATCCCAAGCTCCTAAGCTATAGGATGTCGTCCTTTTAGGACTGGTCGTGTATTAATGTTGTTGGCTTTATTATATTTGTCAAAGTCGCTCACGACCTATAAAGATCCATTATGCATGTGGTTACGAAATTACATCATTTCAAGACTCAGTTTGTGTATGTTTTATTAACTGTCAACATCACTCACGACCTACAAAAATCCGTGGTATCCGTGTGGTTACAAAGTAACTCCGCGTTCTATTATGTGTATATAGCCATCTAATCCCAAGCTCCTAAGAAACTCAATCCTTAGCCCACATTTTCAAAAAAACAGGTTCCCGCAGCGTTTCATTCGGACTAAAAGAAGCATAAGTCACCTCACAAAGATACTGAGGAAGAATCCAAGTCGTATCTTTTTCCTCATCCACGGTTTCTTTAATAGGTTTAGAAATAGACTCTAATTGTTGTAATTGCAGTAATATTTCTTTCATCTTTTTTTGGTCAAAACCCGTACCTACCTTACCATGATATTTCCAAGTGTCTCCATTAGGATTAGCGAGATGTAAGGCACCGAAAATATCAATTCGATCGCCCTTCCCTTTTGTATAACCAATGATATGGCACTCAAACGTTTCTGTAAATTTAAGCTTCTTCCAAGTATCAGAACGAGCACCAGGAGAATATTTACCATCTATGTGCTTCGCCATAATGCCTTCCAGCCCCATTTGTTTGGCGGCCGCATATATTTCTGCGCCATCATAAAAGGTCGTACTTAGGCGTGGTTTATCTCCCGTTTTAAATATCGCACGCAGCCACTCCTTTCGACGGCTTAATGGATAAGAAGTCAACTTTTTACCATCTAAATATAAACAATCGAAGGCATACATATAAGCGGGCTTGATTTTACTAGCGCCTGCAATATTCCTTTCACCGATCCGATGCATTCTAGATATTACATCTGCAAATATCGGGCGACCGGCTGCGTCTAAACAGACAATTTCGCAATCAATAATTGCATGTTGAACGCGTATAAATGTACCGTCTTTAAATTCTGGAAATTGATCTATGATATTTCTACCAGAACGACTCAACAATTTAATGTCCGTCTTATTTTTGTAATAAATAACTCGAATACCATCCCATTTTATTTCATATTCGTAGGCTTCTTTTTTAGCGGGTAGTTGGCTAATAGCTCCGCAAAGCATAGGCTTTATTGGGTGCTTAAATATATCCAAACTTAGGGATTCCGATCGTTGTATAATCCACTCATTTCCCTTGATTCTATATAAGGAGAAGGTTACTTCTGTCTGTTTACTAAGGAGTTTAAACTTATACTTTGTTTTCCCTTTCTGTAGCCATTCAATTTTGCCCGTCTCAAATATCCACATCTGGCCACCTCCATATTCTTCTTTGGGGATGACACCTTCAAAATCAATATATTTAGCTGGGTGGTCTTCTGTTTGAATCGCTAAGCGCTTTACTCCTTTTTCAATGGGCAAGCCTTTTGGAATGGCCCAAGATTTTAAAACACTATCTATACCTAACCGCAGATCGTAATGCAAGCGAGTGGCATGATGTAAATGAATGACATATTTGTTATTTACCTCAGAGGGATCAAAGGAATCTTCCTCAATACTACCAGGTTCTGCTGTCTTAGCAAAATCGCGTTTATCGGCATAGTCCTTTAATGGTAGGAGAGATATTGGAACAGATTGATTGTGTAATTTGGCGGCCTTATTAGTGAACCCTTTCCAAGGGTCTCCTTTTTCTTTTAAATACGCCAACGTAGCTTTTATATCGTAGGTTTGTGCATTGTTGCAAGTAACTATTTCCTCCCATGTCATGGGCATAGAAATTGGTCCACCTTCTTTGCCTCTTAGACTATATGGTGCAATAGTCGTATTTCCAGGATGATTTCTATAGATGTCTAGTAAAGTTTTATCTGTTCGTCTATTTTTTGAAATAGATAAGGTAGTACTCGGATTGGATTTAATAAATTCCTTCATTAATTCCTTTACCGTATCGGTTATGATTTCATATTCCCATTTAGGTAGAATAGGGACGACTAAATGGATTCCTTTACCACCACTCAATTTGGCAAACGGATGATACCCATAGGATTCTAGAAAGGTTTTTAATTTTAATGCAATATCTCGAACTACTTCAAAATCTTGATCTTCTGGTGGATCTAAATCGACTACAAACTGATCAGGATAGTCGATTTGGGTGATAGTGCTATTCATCGTATGTACTTCCAATGCCGCTAAGTTAGCAAGCCAAACTAAATGTGGAGCAGCATTGGCTAATAAATATTCATTATCCTCATCCCAAGGTAGATACGTGGTGGGTATCCAATCAGGTGTCCAAGAGGGTTTATTTTTAGTATAAAATGTTTTTTGTCCAATACCATCAGGATATCGAATAAGTGTTAAGGGCCTGCCTTTTACAAAAGGTAGCATAAATGGAGCAACTTCAATCGCATAACTGATGATTTCTGCTTTGGTATAACCCTTAGTTGGATATAGGATTTTTTCCAAATTGGTCACCTTTAGTCGTTGCCCTTCAATTTCTGTATATACTGGCTTAGAAGGCATGCCCAAAGATAGGGAGGAGGAAGGGGAAGTTCAATAGGATAAAATTCAAATAGTTGGGTGTTAATAATTTATATTGGTATTTTTTAATATCATGATCTTCTTTTGTATATTTAGAAACAACCCTATTTTCATCATAGTATTTTCTTTTAAAAAGCTCTAATGCTTTTCCACTTGGTCATTAGTTATTAACGGTTTTTTCTTCCATTTATCTATACTACTATACATGTGAACTAGAACAGAGAGCAGAGAATAGAGAGTAGAGACAGATTTCGTTTACAGACAACGAAATTTGGTCATTTTTTAAGCGAAA
>JALZWC010000323.1 GCA_023300255.1 Saprospiraceae bacterium
TTTACTTCAAAAAGATTAATAACACCATCTTTTCTGTCGATTAGCAAATCAATTTGAGTCCCCTCTTCTTCTTTATTTCCCTTGTAAGTAAAGGAAGAAGAAAGAGAATAAATCCCTGAAATATTTAATGCTTTTTTTATTTGGGGTATGTGCTTTAAGCAAAGACTCTCAAATGCATAACCACTCCAACTCTTGTATAATTGTGTTTGACTAAGGTGATTCCAGATATCCTTACCTTCGTATTCTTTACCTTCCATGAACTTTAAATAAAACATAGAATATTCATCTGTTAGACGGTAAAGTTTTGTTTTTTTCTTTTTGCCATAAGGTCGATAACTAGTAATAAAACCTGAATGAATTAATTCTTCTAATACTCTTGATAGACTACCTCCTTCTGTAACCTTAGATAGATGACTTATTTCTGATCTAGTTAGTCCTTTCCATTTCGTTGATAATGCTCGAATGATAGCAATATGATTTTCTGAATTTGCAAAGAGGGCAGGGTAAAGGCGGGAAAATTCTTCTTTTAACCAAGCTCTTGGTGTAAAACATATTTGATTGATATTCTGTACGGCACTTCTGCCTCTTTTTATTTCTTTTAAATAATGGGGGATTCCCCCTAATGCCATATACATTTGTACGATCTGATATCGATCAATTTGTATATTTCTGGCATTTAAATAAGCTTCTGTCTCGGCTAAAGTAAAAGGAGACAAATGAATTTGTCTGGTGATACGATTATGTAAGCCTCCTTTATTATTAACTACTTTTTGTATCATCCAAGAAGCGGCCGATCCGCATATTACTACTATTATATTGTGTTTGACTGCCCAACTATTCCAAAAATAACTTAAGCCTTTTAAGAAGCCAGATTTATGAGTAGCCATCCATGGAAGCTCATCAAAAAAAACGACCTGCTTTTCTGTAGTCGGCTTTTGTTTTAAATAAGTAATTAGTAAAGCAAAAGCTTGTAACCAACTAGTTGGTGGTTTGATAGGAAAGGTATTTTCAGACACTTGAGTTAGCTGCAAAACAAAATTCTCTAATTGTTCTTTTTTATTAGCATTCTGCAATCCAGTTATCTCAAAGACAAGCTGATTCTTATAGACAGATTGGATCAAAAATGTTTTTCCTACTCGTCGCCTGCCAATAACAGCAATCATTTCTGCTTCAGATGATTCTGTAGCTTCGTGTAAAATAGCCTTTTCTGCTTTCCTGCCAATTAATAAATTCTTCATAATGAATGGATTGGAGGAAATAAAGATAAGATTTTTCCACCAATAAAAAAGTATTCGTGGAAAAATCTATATTTTTTTAGGTAGATTTTTCCACCAATCCGAAATTATTGGTGGAAAAATTTTTAAATTTATTCCATTTTCTAATTAGTAGCACCATGTCCAATCAAATACTTTTCGATATTTTTATATTCAAATTTACGAGCCATTTTCAAAGGCGTATATAATCGAGAATTAAAAAAGTAACCATCTCGGGACGATAAATTCACATCTGCCCCAGATGCAATCAACAACTTGACCAGATCAAAATAGCCATACATACAAGCTTTAATCAATGGTGTTTCATCACCTGTTATTTCGTAGTTAACATCTGCACCCTGTTCGATTAAGAACGTAACGATTTCTTTACGATTTCCTAGAACGGCCATAATTAATGGATTACCATCCCCCCAGAGACCTTTATTGATATCCGCGCCTAAAGAGACAATTGTTTTAACTAATTCAAAGTGTCCTTTCTTTGCAGCAATAATTAATGCGGTCCCATCACCATAAAATTCTTCATTAATGTCAGCTCCTTTCTCTACCAACAAATGGACAATTTCCGCATTACCTTTAATAGCAGCATTCATTAAAGGATAGCCATCTGCCCGATCTCCTAAACTAGGATTCGCACCATTCTCTAATAATAACTTGGCAATAGCGATATGGTCTCTAATAATAGCATTTCCTAAGGCTGTACCATCTCCCGAAACGATTGCATTTACATTCGCTCCATTTTTAATTAATTTTTTGGCAATTTCATATCGACCATGTTTAGCAGCTGCTAATAGGGGTGTTCCATCTCCTTTTACTTCCTCTTTAATATTCGCCCCTTTAGTAATCATTAAATCAATCACTTCAGGTATATCACTAGCTATAGCAGCCATCAATGGACTTTCATCGCCACTATGGTGATAGTTGACATCTGCCCCAGTGTTTATCAATAGAGTTGCTATCTCACTATAGCCATTTCTAGCAGCTAATAATAATGGGGTTCGAGGATCACTCTTTTTATGGACGCAATTGACATCTGAATTTTTAAGGAGTGTTTCTACTTTTGATTTATTGTTATGTTTAATGGCTTCCATTAAATCAACGCAGGGGGTTTGAGCTATTAGTATTTGTGCTGAAAAAACTAGGATTATAAAGCTTAGGTAATTTTTCATTTTATTGTTTTTATGATTTAGTTGTTACTTAAATAGTCGTTTATTTTTGTAGTAAAAACAGTACTTCTTAAAGCACAATACAAATATGCAGCAATATTCTAATCGCTTTATAAATAGTCGCTGAACTAGCTCCTTTCGTCGATGTTTATAGTTCAAAATAATATTAACACAAGTCAATAGTTAAAATGCACCTCTTCATTGGTGAAATAGAGTCATTCATCGACAAAATACAATAGACATTCCTAAAATTAGTAATTTGCAATCATGTCAAAAAGACTCAATGTATTAGATCGTTTCTATCAATCCAGAATAGCCACTCATGCTGCGTTTTGGATATTAACGCTATTATTATTGACCTACAGTACTAGTCTATTCAGTGGAAGTTTTACGGATAATCTTATATACATGTCTGTGCTTTTACCTATTCAAATGACGGCTACTTATTTGATGATTTATCTTCAGATGCAGCAGTGGTTATATAAAAGGCATTGGTTTTTATTCTTTATTAGTGTTGTACCAATTGTATACTTCTTAGCGGTATTAGCTAGATTGGCAAATATCTATATAGCAGAACCACTAACAGGATATGAAGGAATTGATGAGTCTGTTTGGGAAGTGGTTAGCGATCCTGCGTATTTGATGCAGGCGTATATCTTACCAGTTTATATACCTGCGTTTTTGTTTCTAATATTTAAAATGATTAAGGATCGTTTTCAACAAGAAAACAGATTGAATGAATTGGAAAAAGAAAAGAGTAATGCAGAATTAAATTTTCTAAAAGCACAAATGAATCCGCACTTTTTATTCAATACTTTGAATAATATTTATGCGCTTGCAAAGAATCAATCGCCTGAAACTCCAGAGATGATTTTGAAACTATCAGACTTATTAGATTATACCATTTATGAATGTAATGAACCGACTGTACCTATTATCAAAGAATGGCAATTAATTGAAAATTATGTGGATTTGCAAGCCGTGAGAAATAGCAATCAATTGATGATTGCTATCCATCAGAATATAGAGGAGGAACAAACACCAATTGCACCATTAATCTTAATTTCTATAGTAGAAAATGCTTTTAAACATTCTACACAGCGAGGACAACAATTAGCGAATATTAAAATCTCTTTAGAGGTGATCAATAAAAACTTAACCTTTAAAGTTGTTAATACTAGGTCCGCAGCAGCGACACAACAGGATACGCCTAAGAAAAAAGGAATAGGCGTTCGAAATGTAAAGAAGCAACTAACTTTATTATATCCCAACAAACATACTTATCAAGTAGAGGAATTGGAGGAATCTTATACGGTTATTTTAAAGATTGAATTAGGAGGAATTGAAAACAAATAAACGATGAATCAAAAAATAAAATGCTTAATAGTAGACGATGAGCCTCTAGCTATAATGATTCTAAAAGACTTTTTAGAAAAGGTACCTCAATTGGAATTGATTACTACTTGTGCAGATGCACTACAAGCCTTTCAAGTATTGAACGAAGAGTCAATTGATTTAATTTTTCTAGATATAGAAATGCCTGGAATAAATGGGATTGATTTTATTAAATCCTTGGCGAATCCACCAGCGATTATTTTAACTACAGCTTACAGAGAATATGCGATGGAAAGTTATGAAATAGAAGTAGTGGATTATTTATTAAAACCTATTGCTTTTAATCGTTTTTTCAGAGCTATTAATAAGTATTTAAAATCGGTTAATAATTTTGCCTTAGAACAAGTTGCAGAGCAGAAGACCTCCCAAGGTTCGATTTATGTATACTCTAATAAAAAAAATATAAAAGTTTATTTGGAAGAGATTTTATACATTGAAAGTTTAAAAGATTACATTCGAATTCATACGAGGGAACAACAAATTATTTCTAAAGATACCATTAGTCGGTATGAAGAATTATTACCTAATTCCTTTTTGAGAGTACATCGATCTTTCCTTATTAATACAGAAAAAATTAGTGCTTTTACGCAGCACGATATTGAGATTGGTGCAAAAGAAATTCCTATCGGGAGTAGTTATAAAAAACGGGTGATGCAATTTTTGAAATAAAGGTTGGAAAATATTTTTTTGATACCAAATAAAAAAAAGGCAGGCTGCCTTTTATTGCAGTCCTGCCCTTGTAAATTCAATGGATTACTAGGAAGTGGATCATCTTTCATAGCCATTCTTTATAGTTTTAGTCATCGTCTCTTCATTGGTATAACTAGGTATATTACCTGTTTGAAAACCAATCGCTCTTTGCTGTAAATTAGGACTTGTCAATCCTGCAAATCGTTCTGCTCTACTACGGACTAAGTTATTAGCTTTCATTTGAATACCACTCCATAATAATGCAAGCGTAGAAGGAGTAGATTCTACTTCTTCGTAGGCTACCTCAATACCACTACCTCTTCGGAATACTTCTACAGTGATAATACAGAAATAAGCTAGTACAATAGTGAAACCAACCACACCCGAAAACAAAGATCCCCAGAAGCTAGCCACTTTCAATTGCGAAGCTGCTTTTCTAGATTGAACAGTTGTTGCTGTTGCAATTTTGCTATCCAATCGATTCTGTTCTTTCGCGACCATGTTGACACGGCTTTTCTTCCATGCTTCTACTTTGTCGCTTTGTGCCACATTCATTTTAGCTAGTTTGCCTGCTTTAAGTGTTGCTAAAGCAGCTGCTTGCTCGTGGTACTTTCTAGCATGACTATTAGCCCAGCTTAAACCTTTTTTGCTTTTTTGTTCATATTCTGTAGCCTTTATGTTAGCCTCTTGTATTTGGCTGTCGTATTGTGCATTTAATCCGCCAACATTTCGATCAAAACCATCTTGTAATAACTTCAAATCTTGGTTGTACTGTAGATCTACTCGGTCCATTCGCATTTTGTAATCCTCTTTTATCGCAGAATGATCTATCTCAATAGTTGCTAAAGTAGCCTTTGAGGTAAAAGCATGTCGGATACCATTAGTTGATAAATAAAAGGATAAGACACACATGCCAATAGTAATGCAACTAACAATACCGAACAGCACTCTGTACCACACATTTTCTAACTTCTTCCAAATAATGGCTCTTGTTAGTACTTGTAAAAACTTTCTGCCTCCTAATTCTAGAATAGAGACCATCAATACTACAGCTAATACGGAAAGCGTAATAGAGATCACTTTCGTCGTACCAGAAAGTTCACTTTGCATAATGAACCATATCGTCACGGCTTCTGTAATAGCAGAAATAACTTGCGCAATTTTACCTGTTATGTCCAAACTTGGAACGATAGGGCGGAATAAGTCATAGAAATCCCGGTTGGTAGCAGATGACTCTATCTGCTTCAATTTTACATTTTTTTCCATTATATAATTTTATTAAAAAAAGAAGTATATGAAAGTGTTAATAACTATACATACACTGTGTAATGCTATTTAGACGAAATAAGTTATAAAAGTAACATTTGTAATTTAAGTTATTTTTGTTATTTTTGTTTTATGAGAAAAAAACCTTAAAATGCAATTGAGGAACGAATAAAGAATAAGTTATAACAAAGGAGAGGAATTATTCTTCACTCGTTCTTAGCTATTTGAGGTGGTAAAGAATTAGGGGAACTTAAACATATTAGCAATGAACATAATGCAAATAACACGTAGAAAATTAAACACATAGGCACAGTAGAAGTGTCCACTCAATAAGTACTGGTAAGGCAGACGTAACACAACTCTCTTAGTTGTGCATGTCTAGCTTGTGTACAATTCAGAGAGTTGTGTTACAGCCGTTTCACCAGCGAGAATTGAGCGGATACCAGTAGAACACATAGTTGGTTTTAAAGAAATAGGAAATAATTTTTTTGAAACGTCTATGTGAGCTATGTTTCTATGTGTTTACAAACCTACTTATTGTGTTGAATCATATTTAGATTTCCCAATTCTTTACACATTCTAACTATTTTACCTAAACAAATAAACTATTCAAATGGGAGACGATTTAAAAGTATTACGAGTAATGACGATATGTCATCAGATGGCCAAGGTTAATTCCGCAAAGCAAGGAATCAAGCTTCAAATTTATATGGAGCGCCTGATAGAATCGGACGAGCAAGGACTTATTGATTGGAAAAAATTTAAGTCTTTAACCGTTGATAATGAGAAGAAGACCCCAAAAGTTGAGTAGGCTTTGTTGTAATATGTTGTATGATTATATTTGTTAGATTTTGTTTTTGCAGGATCTTTTTTGAAGAAAAGATAATAATATCACCAAAATAAAGAAATAAGTTTCATTTTTTTGCTAATTATTAGATTTATATGCTTACATTTGACCCCTTTTGAAAGCAATAATTAGCAATAAATGAATAATATAATTACACAACGCTTTGTAAAGTGCATAAAACAGCTAAAAGAGGATGGAACTATACGCTCTATGCGTCAATTTGCATTGGAAGTAAGCTATTTACCACAAAGTTTAAGCGAAATATTGAAAGAGCGGAGAGATGTAACTATAGAATTGCTTAGAAAGTCTGTTGAACGCTATAAAATGAATCCCGTATACCTTTGTACAGGAGATGGGCCTTTGTTTATGACAGAGGAAGGGCATAAGAATTTTAGGGTATTGACTGTAGTAACAAGTGCTTCTGATGATGAGAAAATTGTACATGTGCCTGCACCAGCTCATTCTGGTTATGCTAGTCAATTAAATAATCCTGTTTTTATTCAGGATTTACCTTCTTTTTCTTTACCAGATTATAAATATAAAGTTGGAACGCATCGCTCTTTTGATGTAGCTGGCGATGGGATGGAACCTACTTTATTTGAAGGAGATAAAGTAGTATGTAGCTTTCTAGAACCTACTCTTTGGGAAACGGCGATCAAAGATAATTTCGTTTATGTAATTGTCACACAAGCAGATGTCCTGATAAAAAGAGTTTTCAACCACCTTAAAACGGATAAGCAATTAGAAATTTATGCGGATAATACCTTCTATTCCGCTTACCGAGTTGGTTTAGGGGACATTCGAGAAATTTGGTATGTGCGTGCGAAGATTAGCCCATTCTTACCATCCCCACAAAATATTTCTAGTTTGATCAAGGATGAAATGTTGACCATGAAAAAAGTAATGGGAGATCAATCTAGAATGATACAAGAGATGCAAACGATGATGTCGGCTATGAATGATCGGATGTAATTAGATAAAAGTAAAGGACACAATATATTTTTTTTAACCACATAGGTACATAGGGTACATAGGTATTATTTTCTATGTGCCCTATGTACTTATGTGGTTAAAATATTACGGTTAATTTTGTCCAAGTATATCTCTATTCCTTTGTGTTGTTAATTACCCCTTACTCTTCAATTCCAAAGCCCCAAAATCTCCATTCTCAAAACTCTCCAACGCTCTCAAGACCGCAGGATCTGTAGCATTAAAAATTTGGTAGTACATATTGTTGCTCCATACTTGTGCACCAATCCATGCTTTTAGATTATTTATCATATTCGGTGAAACAGTTGGTTGAAGAGCGACCGCATAATTATTTGCCTCAATCTTTTGTTGGGCATAGTATAAGAATGCCTTTTCTATACTTTTATTAATCTCTTGATTTTTATAAAAAGCATCGCCATCTGGAAACGACTGTAACAGTTGTTGTCGGCTATTATGAGAAAAATTGACTGCAAAAGGGAATAAGAGTCCTAAGTTATTCAATTGGTTGTAATAGTTATTATTAGTAATAGCTGGTACATAAATATCTGGGGTGATACCACCAACGTCCGTTATCAAGGAGCGATTATTTCTAGTCGTATATTTTCTTTCTTGAGGGACTGGGAGCTGTCGAGTATATCCATTTTCAGGTAATTTGTCTAGATAAGGGATTAACCAGTCTTGCGTAGCGGTATAAGATCCTTGAACATTTCTACCTGCTGGCGTAAAGTATTTTCCAATTGTAATACGCATCGCAGAGCCATCTCCTAATAGATAAGATTGTTGTATTAATCCTTTACCATAAGACGATTGACCAATAACCAATGCTCGATCCCAATCTTGCATAGCAGCGGTAAAAATCTCACTAGCAGAGGCCGTACTTTGATTGACCAGAATAACAACTTTTCCAGATTCCATTCCTCCATTTTTCTTTGTATAATGTTCTGCACGTTCTGCATTATGGCTATGGGTGAAAATGACTAGTTTTTTCTTAGCTAGAAATTCATCGGCCAGACCAACCGATGCATCTACTACTCCTCCAAGATTATTACGCAAATCTAGAATTAAAGACTGCATGCCTTCCTTTTTTAGGGTGGCTAGTGATTCCTGAAATTCGGGTACAGTTAAAAAATTGAATCTCCCTATTTTTATAAAACCGACCTCTTCCGTTAGCATATGTGCGGCATCTACGCTATGTAGGGGAACAGGTGCTCTTTGTATCTTTAGCTCTTGAGTTACGCCATTTCGATTGTAGGTGATATTTACGAAGGTCTTATCTGGTCCTTTGATTCGATTAGCAATCGTATCCATTCGTAAATTTAGCATAGATTGATTGTCTACTTTTAAGATTAAATCACCTCTTTTTAAGCCAGCTTTATCCGCAGGCCCACCAATGGTTATATCTGTAATCATTGCTTTACTATCAAGCGGATAAAGCATAATACCAACCCCTTCTTCAGATATACCATTATCTGCCTGCTGTTGCTTTTCCAATTCTTCTATTGATTGATATCTAGAAAATGGATCTAGTGTCTTGAGCATGCTTCGAATAGCAACTTCTACTAAATAATCATTATGAGTAGAATCTACATAGTGACTTTGCAGATAAAACATAGCCCAGTCTAATTTTTTAGAAGCATCCCCTCCGTAATAGGTAGGTTCTGTAGATTCGCTAGCACTAGTTTCTTGCTTAGTTTCCTGAGCGGATAAACAAGATTGAAAAAAGAAGCATAAAAGGAATACCACTAATAGTGGAAAGGAATTGTTCATATGATTATAATTGATTGAATCTGTTAGGTGTTACGTGTTACTTATGTATTTAATAATACGTAGGTTTATTAGACTGGAAAATTGGGTCCGAAGTAGTATAGTAGACGATAATATACTTGATTAAGTAACGAGAAAATAGTAGAATAGGTATGTATAGATCGTCAGTCAACAAAGGGATAATATTTAGCTACTATTGGAAAGGTTTCACAACTCAGAGAGTTGTGTTACATTTATCCGTGCAGGATGGTAACACAACTCTCTGAGTTGTGCTGTATTCTACTACTTTTCAAGCTGACAATCTATAGTTGATTGCTGATGGAATGCTTACTTATATATATAATTCGATAGAAGGTTTGGTAGCGAAGCTATCTTCTTTATTGATTTCCTACTCTTTAAGAATAAAATTCTATTCTACATGGCATTTTTTACAAAAAGGTACTAAATTTGCGATCGAAATTTTTAAAAACATACTTTTCAAAATTATTTTGTATGATCATTATTGATGTAAAAGAGAAAGAATCTATTGATAAAGCTTTAAGAAGATACAAGAGGAAATCTCAACAGATAGGAGTGATTAAGGAGTTGCGTAAGAGAAAGCACTTTACAAAGCCTTCGGTAGAGCGTAGAGCAGAAATTTTAAAAGCTGCTTACAAAATCAAGAAATTTGGCGAATAATTTGCTGAATCAAGGTTTAATAGATGACAAAGAATTGTTAGATCTTATCCTTCTTTTTTGAAAAAGCCTTATTAGATGTCATTCATCTACTAAGGCTTTTGTATTTTGAATGGAATCTTTGATGCAATTTTCAGGTAATTTTAATACCTTGATTCCTATAATAGCTTGTTAGCAGTTTGATTTTTTGCTAAATTAGAGGTTATTCCAAAATTTTATTTGGACTGTTAGCTACTATTAAACCTATAAATATGAGAAAAATATCACTTTTAGCTACCTGCCTAGCCTTTGTAGCTGTTACTTTATCGGCACAATGTCCGACCTCCAATAGAGATGGAATCCATGTGGTTCAATATGGCCAAACTTTATATCGAATTTCCAAAATTTACAATGTAAGTATAGATAATCTAAGAGCATGGAATGGCATGCAATTTAATGAGCTATTACAAGTCTGTCAAAATATTCAAGTGTATGGACCAGTTGCGGCAACTTCTCAAATACCTGATCCCGAAGTGTTTGTAACACGTAGCGCCCCCATAGTTCAAAATACAAGTTCTTATAATAGTTATCAAAAACAAGCAGGTGGGAGGCATGTAATTAAACAAGGAGAAACGATTCTCGGTATAGCCAGATTATATGGATATACAGAAGCACGGTTTAGAGAATTTAATGTCTTAAATCCGGGTCAAGAAAGAACGCCTGGATCTGTTTTGCTGACTTCTGATTGTGCTTGCGATCGAACGTCTTACGCAGAAGATGCGAATGGTTTATTTACTGGACAATGGAATGAGCAATTGCGTTCTCCAAATGATTATACGCCTAATACTAATAATGCAGCAAGACCTGCTCCAGCGAGTAATTATACGAATCCATTTTATACGCCTCCTTCAAGCAATACGGCCAATAATTATAGTCAAGATAATCAAGGTGCTGCTACTTCTTGGGGAAGAGTAGCTAATCAAGGAAACAGGATAGCTAATAACAATTTAAATACATCATCTAGTGCAAACAATATATTAAATAATAACAATCTAAATAAGGTGTCTAATCCTAATAATCGACCGACCAATAACAATTGGAATAGAACGCCTAACGCAGATAATCGTCCAGTTAATCAAGGTAATAGTATTACTCCTAACAATCGACCTAATTCAAATGCTTATACAAATGAACTAGGTAAGACTGCTTATTTAAGCCAAGAAGAACAAGCTATGATTAATGAAATCAATTTGGTGCGTTCTAATCCTGCTGGCTATGTAAAATATGTAGAACAATATATTAAAGACATTCGCAGTGGAAAAGCATTTGGTAGCTCCACGAATGTAGCATATGAATTAATTGATGAACTTAAAAGAACGGGACCACTTTCCGTTTTACAGCCTGTTGAATGTTTGTACAAAGCAGCGCAGCAACATGGCCAAGAGTCTATAAGAAAAGCAAGTTCTGATCATAAAGGATTAGATGGATCTTGGCCTTGGGATCGAGCTAAGCGTGCTTGCCCCCAAATGACAGATGGCAATGAAAATCTAGTAGGTGGACCAGCGGATGTTCGAGAAGCAGTGATGCTTTTATTGGTGGATGATGGAATTAGTAACAGGGGGCATAGAAAAACTTTGTTGAATAAAGATTGGAAATATGTAGCTTGTTATAAGAGTGGTATGGTAGGGCGGATGCCGAATAGTTGGGTACAGATGTTTGGGTACTAGATGTTGACAATAGATTTGTTACCCTTTAATTAGAGTGTGTAAAGAATTGGGGGAACATATATATTAAATCTAAATAACACAATAAGATGTTGACATTTTTTACCACGCTACAAACATACGAGGTACATAGGCCACCTAGTTTTTAGAGAGGATCTTACTTCATAAAACTATCCA
>JALZWC010000324.1 GCA_023300255.1 Saprospiraceae bacterium
CTTCCGTACCCTTTTTCAGGCTGATCTACTACTATTGCCCCATTTGCTAATGCTACTGCTTTGGTCTTATCTGTACTCGCATTATTACACACAATGATGTCTCGTACTAATTCTTTAGGAATATCTTGAAGGACATTTCCTATTGATTCCTCTTCATTGTATGCGGGAATGATGACGTCTATAGTTGTAGACATTGGATTGATATTGTTTAGAAACCTATTCAGTGAGTGAAACAACTGCACAGAGAATACAAAAATAGCGCAAAAGTAAGCATTCCTGCTGTTGGGAGTGGGACAAAGGTCTAGGTAATTATGTCTCTTTACATCAAAGGCTCTAAACCGTTTCCGTTATTCTTAATTTAGAGAGCCTAAAAAAATAACTTTACGTTTTTTTCGTCGTTATTAAAGTAACAGTTGTTTCAACTTTATTTAATTACATTTCTATGCGATCATTGCTCTTTTGTTCCATTTGCTTCTTATTTATAGCTTACTCCTGCAATAAGGAAGCAGACTTTCTATTAGATGACTCTGCGAAGCTAAGTTTTTCACTTGATACCCTTCGATTTGATACCGTATTTGCAGAATTAGGCTCTGCTACTAGGTTCGTTAAAATCTATAATGATAATGACCAACCTGTCCTATTGAATAGTGTTCGACTGCAAAAAGGAGAGGATTCTTTTTTCCGAATTAATGTGGATGGAATTCCTGCAAATGAGGTAAGAGACGTAGAAGTGGCTGCAAATGACAGCGTTTACGTTTTTGCAGAAGTAACTGTTGATCCGAATGATCCTTTGTCGATTAGCCCTTATGTGGTAGAAGAATTTTTAGAAGTCGAATTAAATGGCGTGAACAGACAAGTATTACTAGAAGCATGGGGGCAAAATGCGAATTATGTACCAGATCGTTTTAGCCAAGGTGGCGGGGCTATAATTTCTTGTGATCTGGATGAAATTACTTTTGATGATCCCAAACCTTATGTTATTTATGGAGTGATGTTCGTGGATAGTTGTACCTTAAACATTCCTGCTGGAACGAATATTTTTATACATGGCGGTATTGTACGAACGGGTGTCTTAGGGGAAAATTATAATGATGGATTTATTTTTGTTTTGCCAAATGGAAAACTAAATATTCAAGGGACAGTTGACAATCCTGTAACCATACAAGGAGATCGCTTAGAAAGGGAATTTCAAGAAGTGGCTGGACAATGGGGAGGTATTTATTTATCTAGGACTAGTAGAGGTAATCGGATAAACCATGCTATTATTAAGAACGCTAGGTTTGGAATAGTGGTCGATTCTTCTGCTACTTTGATTATTGAAAATTCCACTATTAAGAATTCTATTAGCGGTGGCTTAATTGGTGTTCATTCTAGTATTACAGCTAATAATTGTTTGATCTATGGGAATGGTGGAAATGCTGTCCAACTAGAATATGGTGGAAATTATGATTTTCGATATTGCACGCTAGCTAGTTATGGAGTAGACAACTCTGCATTGCGTATGAGTAACGCCCTTTGTTTGGATCAGTTATGTTCGCAAGCAAGGTTGAATGGTTTGCGGGCTCGATTTACGAATTCGATTGTCTATGGATCTCGAACAGATGAAGTGGAATTGTTTAATATTCCAGATGTGTCTTTTAATTATACTTTTGAAAATTGTATTGTTCGGGTAGAGGATTTAGTGGACGAAATGGATACGCCTGATTTCTTTGACAATTGTGATCCGTGTCTTCCAGAAGCGGGTACGCGAGATGTTGTTTTATTTGTTGATCCTAATGAAGATGATTATCATTTGGATTCGTTGTCTATTGCGGATGGTTTTGGGACATTTGTAGGTAATATTCGGGAGGATATTGAGGGGACGGAACGGGATCGGAATATGCCTGATGCGGGGTGCTTTGAGCGGGTGGAGTAGGTGGTAAAAATCATAAATCTTATATCATAAATCATACCTCATATATCTATTATGATTTGAACTTCCCACGACTGCGTCATGGGCTACAGGGTGTCGTCCCGTTGGGACTGTGGGTTACGGGATGTTGCTCCTTTGGAGCTTTGGGCATAAAAAATGGCTAAACAAACTCTGTTTGTTTAGCCATTTTTTATGCCGTTCTCTAACATGTGCCTATCCGAAGCGATCGAATGCTTTGATGAAGGTATTTAGGTCTTTGTCTCCTCTTCCAGATAAATTGATGACTACTACATCGTCCTTTTTATATTTGATGTGGTCCATCGCAGCGAATGCATGTGCAGTCTCTAAAGCAGGAATAATACCTTCCTGCCGAGAACAGAAAAAAGCTGCTTTTAATGCTTCATCATCTGTGATACTTACAGCTTCTGCTCTGCCTTTACTGATTAGGTGCGCATGTAAAGGACCTATGCCAGGATAATCTAAGCCAGCAGAAATAGAGTATGGTTCTACGATTTGACCATCTGCTGTTTGCATTAATAAGGTTCGGCTTCCGTGAATAACCCCTTTTGTACCTAGTACACTCGTCGCAGCAGACTCGCCGCTATTAATGCCTAAACCTGCTGCTTCCACAGCTACTAAGCGAACATCTTTTTCGTCTAGATAATGGTAAAAAGCTCCAGCTGCATTGCTGCCACCACCAACACAAGCAATAATAATATCTGGATTTTCATTACCCGTTTGTTCTTTTAATTGCCATTTCATTTCCTCACTAATAACCGACTGGAAACGAGCAACCATATCGGGATATGGGTGTGGCCCAACTACAGAACCGATAATGTAATGCGTATCTTCTGGATTATTAATCCAATCCCGAATTGCTTCGTTCGTCGCATCTTTTAATGTTTGGCTACCACTTAATGCTGGGCGAACTTCCGCACCTAGCATCTTCATTCTCTGGACGTTAGGTGCTTGTCGTTCTATATCTATGGCTCCCATATATACGATACAATCAATTCCCATTAAAGCACAAACAGTTGCTGTTGCAACGCCATGTTGTCCAGCACCTGTCTCGGCAATAATTCGCTTTTTGCCTAAACGTTGTGCTACTAAAATTTGACCAATGGTATTATTTACTTTATGTGCTCCTGTATGGTTTAAATCTTCTCTTTTTAAATAAACATTGGTCTGGTAATGTTTGGACAAACGTTTCGCATAGTATAATGGCGAAGGTCGACCAACATAGTCTCTTAGCAGTTGCTGAAATTCTTTTTGAAATTCCTCATCGTACATAATTTCTAAATACGATTTTCGCAATTCTTCTACATTAGGATGTAGCATTTCAGGAATGAATGCTCCCCCAAATTCTCCGTAGTATCCTCTTTGATCTACTGCATAATTTTCGGTGTCGATGGTATTCGTGGTCATGGTCTATATTTTCAAGAATGAAATTTTATGAAGGCTTGGCCTAAGGCATATCAAAGTAATAAAATGTTTAATTTATTATTTTAATATGCCTAATCTATGCTTTTAACAGAAAAAGAAAAACTACGGTATACCCCGATTATTAATAAGATAGTTAAAGGGATAAAAACTAACACATTAGTATTGATGCCTAATAAAGGAGGCACTCCATTATTACCATCACCTAGTGTACCACCATATAAATCCATGCTTATGGTTGATACAAAAAAACTTAAATAAACACTTAAACTTATTATTCCCGCTATTCTTAATCCCAATATTTCATTAGGGAGTTTCTTTATTATTAGTAGAAGAGAGAAAATAGATAAAAACGTTTTTAATACCAACAACCAAACCATATGAAATCTCGCATGGCCAATCCAATCAGGATTTAGCACATGTGAGGTACTGAAATCAATTATTGGGGGTACTAAACCATACCAAAGCGTAGGTATTCCAATTAATATCTTTGCTACTTTCATTTTTTATCAGTTGAAGCGAACGTTGTATTTAGCTCCGATAAAAAACTTTTTAATAAAGCTATATTTTTTAAGGCTGGACTATCTTCAAATTTACTATTCAAATCAACACCGACTAGATGTGGAAAATTCAAAGCTTTGATTGCTTCCGCAGACTCTGCATCTATTCCGCCACTTAGAAAAAACGGTTTGGTACTTTTATATTTCTTTAGTAAAGACCAGTCAAATGTAGATCCATTGCCGCCTGCATTTTTTCCTTTTGTATCAAATAGGAAATATTTGCAATAAGCAGTATATTTTTTGGTGATAGCGAAATCAAAATGCTCATCGACAGAAAAAGCTTTGATGATCTGTAATTCATCATTGCATCCGAATGTCTTAGCGCTTCTGGCTAATAAGTCATAGCAATAGTCGGACGTTTCTTTTCCATGCAACTGTACGTATTCCAATTTGAATTTCGTTACTTTCTGTATAACTATATCAATATCTTCATCCACAAAAACACCGACTCGCTTAACTTTATCCCCACTTGCTGCTACTATTTCAGCGGCTTGGGTATTCAAGACATTTCTAGAAGACTTCTTATAAAAGATTAAGCCCATTAGGTCTACTGGAAGTTCCCGTAGTGCTTCAATATTTTTGGGATCTCTCATCCCGCAGACTTTTACTATCAT
>JALZWC010000325.1 GCA_023300255.1 Saprospiraceae bacterium
AATCTATTAGCGATATTATTGGTCCAGCAGATGTGGATCACCTTATTAATCACATTGATTATATTGTTAAACGTATTGGTATTAATCATGTTGGAATTGGTACCGATTTTAATCACGGAAGTGGTATTGACGGGTTTTTAGATGCCGCAGATGCTTTGAATGTAACAATTGGATTGGTTCGTCGAGGTTATTCGGCTACAGCTATTGAAAAAATTTGGAGTGGTAACTTTCTTCGAGTGATGGGGGAGGTGGAGCGGATGGCGGAGTAATAATATTTGTTGGATAGACTTGGTAAGTTTCGAAACTTCCCAAGTCTTGTTGTTCTTTCGATAGGACTTCTACTAAAAAAAACTTGGATAGACTTGGGAAGTTTTTAAAACTTACCAAGTCTTGCGTAGTTAGACCTTGACCTATAACTGTAAACTTCGTAAGTTTGAGTAGTGAGTTTAAAAGCTTGCAATTAAACACGACACAGCTATGGGAAAAACAAACAACACGATCATTCCGCTATTGCCGAATTCCTATTATCATATTTATAATAGAGGCAATAATAAGCAGCGTATTTTTTATAAAGAAAAAAATTATCCTTATTTTCTGTTAAAGTTCGCTACCTATATGTCCGCTTATGTAGATCTATTCGCATACTGCCTATTACCCAATCATTTTCATTTATTAGTCCGAATTAAAACGGTAGAGGAGATATTAGAATCGGCCATAAATGATTTTCCTTTGATCAATCAAAAGGCTAGACGACTATGGGATTTTCCATCATCAAATACTTCCTTTTTTAATAAGAAAAAAGTTGCATTAACGGATATCCTACAAATGGATATAACAGAAGATATGCAAATTAAAATAGCTAGTTGGGCTGTAATGGAGCGCATTAGAATATGGTTAATGGGGTATGCGAAAGCTATCAATAAACAAGAAAAATTGGAAGGTAGCTTGTTTCGGAAAAATATTCGAAGAAAGGAAGCAGAAGAAATTGATTATTTAAAGTACTTGATATGGTATATCCATAATAATCCCGTACACCATAATTTATTTCATTCTTTGCAAGAGTATTCGCATAGTTCTTACCAAAGTTTGATTTCCAATAAGCCGACTAAATTGAAGAGAATGGAAGTACTACAATTGTATGAAGGACTATCTGGCTTTACTCAATACCATAAAGAAAAGACGCTTGGATATGATGGGAACGATTTTAAATTTTGGGTAGATGAGTAGATTTCTAAAATGAAACGAGACTTGGTAAGTTTTCAAAACTTCCCAAGTCTTATTACTTCAATCACTTTATCTTATCCAAAGCCTGCTCTAAATCTGCAATCAAATCCTCCACATGTTCCAAGCCAATTGAAATACGCATATCTCCGTATGCTAATCCAGTAGCGGCAAATTGTTCGGCAGTCATTTCTTTAATATAGCTAATGGCTAAGGCATAAATCAAACTTTCATGTCCTCCCCAACTCACACCTATCTTAAATATTTCCAAGCTATTGAAAAACGTTTTGACTTGCTCTAAATCAGTAGTTTTTAATTGAAAAGACAACAAGCCAGAATAACCAGCCATTTGTTGTTGCCCCAATTCATATTGGGGAAAGCTTTTTAATCCAGGGTAATTGACGATAGTAATAGCAGGATGACTTTCCAGATAATTAGCCACGGCCATAGCATTCTGTTCATGCACTTTCATTCGAATCGGTAAAGTGCGTAGACTTCTAGTAATCAACCAAGCATCCATAGGCGCGATACGACCACCAATCCATTCATATTCTTGCCGAAAAATAGAGTCGATGGTGGCTTCGCTACTAATCATCACCCCAGCAACCACATCACTATGTCCGCCAATATATTTGGAACAGGAATGCACTTCTATATCAATGCCCATACTCAGCGGCTTTTGAAAAAACGGACTGGACCAAGAATTATCGATCATGGTTTTTATTCCTTTCTGCTTGGCTAGTTGAGCAACACCTTTTAAATCTTGTAAAGAAAATACCCCAGAGGATGGACTTTCTAAATAGATTAATTTTGTATTCGGTTGAATAGCTGCTTCAAATTCGGATACTTCTTGACCACTCACAAAAGTGACCGAAATATTCATCTTCTTTTTTAAATAGGTGAATAACAAATTGTTAGCGGGCCCATATAAATTCTGAATAGCAATGACATGGGCATTCGGTTCTACACAGTGCAGTACGGACGCAGAAATAGCCGCCATTCCAGAGGCAAATAATAAGGCTTTTTCTCCACCTGCCAATTTAGCAATTTTTTGTTGAGCTACCTTGACGGTCGGATTGTTTCCTCTAGAATAAATAAAACTATTGGTTCGATCATCGAATGCTTCACTAATGGCATCCCAACTCTCATAAGTGAAAAGAGAATTTTGAAAAATAGGGGTGACTACGGCTCCGGAATAGGAGAGTCTATCTTCTCCCAAATGAGATAAGTCGGTCTCTATATGTTGTTCTTTCTTTTTCATTGTTTTTATTTTTTGAAATCTGGATGTAATATGATCTGTATATTAGACATCATTAAACTCCTATCTTAACCACATAGGTACATAGGACACATAGGTTACATACTATGTGTCCTATGTACCTATGTGGTTAAATAAAAATTCTATTTTTTTGAATAAAAACACCCAAAGCCAGTAATCGCCAATAAAGGCGCAATTAATAAATTAATCAAGGACAGTAATTGCCAACACCAATACTCCCCAACAGGAACGCCCAAGACCGATACCATAAATAAAGCCGTTGGATGCCAAGGAATCAGACTCTCAATCATCGTACCATAATCTTCCAAAGATCGGCTCAATACTTTTCTTTGAATTCCTAAAGCATCATACTTGGCTTTAAAAGCTTCGCCCACAATAAAACTCGTGGCATATTGATTACCCGTCATAGCATTTGTAATACCAGTGGCCGCTAAGGAAGACAAAATAATGGACGCTCGATTTTTGGCAAAAGCAAATACTTTTTCTACTATAATTGGAATGGCATTAATGGTGTCTAAAATACCAATAAATAAAAACACAAATAAGGCGGTAATGATTGTATCTATCAATGCATACATTCCACCTCTGTTAAATAAAGCACTAATATTTTCTGGAACAGCTA
>JALZWC010000326.1 GCA_023300255.1 Saprospiraceae bacterium
GGCTAGTATCTAGTAAGTCTAGTAGCTACCTGATAAGGAGTAATACTATGTGAACTATGTATCTATGTGGTAAATTCGTCAACATTATATGTGTTTTCCCTCAACACTTTACACACTCATAAGATTTTAATATTTAATTCCTATTGGAAAGGCTTCACAATTCGGAGAGTTGTGTTACAGTCCTATCCTAGTACGTGTAACACAACTCTCTGAGTTGTGCTGTATTTGAAAGGCAGAGCCTTTCTTGATAGGAGGCACAAGGCAAAGCCTTTGCGCCAGCAGAGAAATAATTGTCAAAGTCGCCTCACGACCTACAAAAATCCGTGTTATCAGCGTGGCTACGAAGTAGCTCCGCGCCTGCCTGGCGATGAGACAGGTTGAATTATGTCTAGTTTTCAAAGATCAAGAGATTAGTGGTTTTTATATCTCTAAATAGCACCATGCTTTTGTACCAGAGTAGACAATTTTAGCTCTTCCAACCCTTTCGAAAGCCCCATTTCGTATTAAAAACTATATAAATACGTCCTAGAAATAACTTTTAACGGGAATTGGTAAGGTTTATGCATATATGTAATTTCTTAATCTGTTCAAGCACTTAGTTCGCTAAGAGCGAACAGAAAACCGATTTAAAGTATCTCCTGTGAACAAAAACCGAAAAATGCCCGTCATTGACGAAAGGCACATATTTTTACTATATAGCTTTTTTCCTATCTTAATAGCTTATATCTTAGTAGTCCAAAAAGCATCTTTTCACTTAACTGAATGGTTAGGTTTACTACATTACTTTCCTGTTTCTTTACCAAATCTTTGTTACAAACAGAATAATTTTGATAATATCTTCATTTAATCATATGGATTAAGTAGATCATTATGTTCAAAGCACTTACTATTTAATAGTAGGTACTTATATAGCTGAAAAGTGTTTTAAATTGTCTTTCATGGAAAACCGATTACCCTTACGACTATATATCCTTTCCTTTTTATTATCCATAGCTTGCCTACCGCTATTGGCGCAGCAGTCTAATTTTTCTATTAATTATACTGGGCCTGATACCTTATATGTTGCTGCTGATTGTGAAGTAGCCTTAGATTGGGGTCATCCCAATACGGTTAACATTAGAAGAACGGATGGGACTGCTATCTCAACGGTTAGTATCAATTCTATCAGTGGCGGTTTTTCGATTGGCGATTTAGTGATGGCCAATCAAGAAATATTGATTACTTACTTTGCGGAAGATGTTAATGGGATCAATGCGGTCTTGACGAATACACCCGTAAAAGTATACATCGCTGATACCTTAGCCCCTGTATTTGCTGTTGCTTCTTTGCCTAGTGATATTACGGTTGATTATTTAAGTGAAGTTCCAGCAACGCCTGCTTTATCTTCTATTATAGCGACCGATAATTGTGGGGTGGATCGAATAGAATACGATGGAGAAACGACCGTGTCTAATTGTGTAGGCGGAACATTTACTCGCAGCTGGTCTGCATTCGATGCTTTTGGAAATAGAACAATTTATACTCAACGAATTACCCTTAATCCAGACAATACCCGGCCAACTTGGTTGACAGATCCAACAGGCTTAACTATTGCATGTAGTACGACAACTCCGCTAGATACTTTGATTAATAATTGGTTAAGCAATGCAGGAGGAGGAACAGCGATTGATTCCTCAGGAGTAACTATTACCAATGATTTTGCTGGCTTACAGAATGGTTGTGGGCAAACAGGTAGTGTTACTGTAGAATTTATGGCAACAGATAGCTGTGGTAATTCAAGATCAAGAAGTGCTAGCATACTGGTAATGGATGATACACCACCAACAATAAATCAAGTTGCAGTAGATACCATTGTGGATTGCTTAAATCCAGCTATTTCTTTTTCCGCTTGGACCAATAATCATGGAGGCGCAAGGGCTTCGGATGTTTGTGATAATATAGATAACACGGCTAGTTCTAATAATTGGTCGGTATTTAGAATAGACACCACTAGTAACTGTGGGAATGAAGCCACCTATGAAGTAGTTTTTCAGGTAGCCGATGCCTGTGGAAATATAGATTCTACTAAAGCATCTTATAATATTATAGATACCATTGCACCAATTATTATAGGCTTTATATCAGATACAACAGAGAGCTGTAGTAGTGCGAATAAAAGCGTTCGTTTAGAACAATGGCTGTCATTCGTAGAAGACCAAAGCTTTCCAGATGTTTGTGGCGGGATGGTCTTTTTTAAAGAGGCCGCTATAGAAGATCAACTAGGGAATACATTTACTTGGTTAGGTTCTGGAAACCCTTTTTCTTTCCCGATAGCAGACTTTGTGTGTGATGCACAAATAACGGTTGCCTTTACCTTTGAAGATGCTTGTGGAAATGCGACAATGGATACCGCTTTATTTTCTTTAATAGATACAATCGCACCTAGCTTTGTCAATTTACCATTAGATACAATTGTAGAATGTGATGCGCTTCCAGATACCGCTATGGTGGAAGCTATAGATAATTGTGATACTAGTTTGACGATTAGTTTTACGGAAATTTTAGATAATCAGAATGCCTCTATCTTACGTATTTGGCAAGCAATGGACGCCTGTGGAAATATAGCTTTAGATTCTCAACGCCTAATGATTATTGATACGACGCCACCTGTATTAACGGGCGTGCCAATGGATACGATTGTGACTTGTGGAAATATTCCTACGCCACCCATGATCTCTACAGGAGACATTATTGCTTTAGATAATTGTGATGAGACTACTACGGTCGCACTCCAAGAAAACTCTACACAAAGTAGTAACCTTGATAGTTGTGCCGCTTATAATTATACGATTACTCGGACTTGGATTGCGACAGATATTGGAGGCAACTTAGATAGTTTGACACAAGTAATTACGGTCGTAGATACTATAGCGCCTACTTTTCCAATACCGGGCAACGCTACGGTATTATGTGAATTAAAAGATAGCCTGACTTTGACGGGGATGCCGATTAATCTACAAGATAATTGCGATCCTAATCCGAGTTTAAATTATATAGATTCCTTAGTAGCAGGTTCTTGTCAGAATGGAGTAGTCGATACTTTATTTAGACAATGGCAAGCAATGGATGTTTGTGGAAATGTCTCGATCGGTATTCAGCAAATTTTATTGATTGATACGATTGCCCCATCTTTTACGCTAGTGCCTCTAGACACGATGATTCAATGTTCTGGAGATACGTTGGCAATGCCAGTAATTGGAATCGGTCTAATCGCGATAGACAATTGTTTGGATACAGCAATGATTCAATTTCTTGGAGATTCTACTACGCAGAGTTCTAACGTCGATACTTGTACCTACTACAACTACACCTTGATTAGAACTTGGGAAGCACTAGATGCTTGCAATAATAGAACGACCTTTTCTCAGCAAATACAAGTAGCCGATACGATTGCCCCTACTTTTCAGATACCTAATGATACGATTATTGCTTGTGAATTTAGGGATAGTTTAAATAGTGTTGGGATACCGTTTGATGTAGTAGATAATTGTGATGCAAATCCTATCGTAACACATATTGACAATATCAAAAATGGTGATTGCCAAGTAGGAGGGATTGCAGATACTTTATTAAGAGTATGGAGGGTGAGTGATGCCTGTGGTAACTTCACAGAAGCTACGCAGCAGCTATTATTAATTGATACGTTAGCACCTGTATTTATACTTGTGCCAGTTGATACAATGGTCGCTTGTTCGGAAAACAATTTAATTGATGTCGTTATTGATATAGATATTATAGCGGAAGATAATTGTCCTACGCCGCCAATTATTTCTTTGGTAAAAGACTCTACTACAAGAAGTGCTATTTTAGATTCTTGTGCCTTTTACACCTATACTATTTTTAGAACATGGGAAGCGGTGGATGCTTGCGATAATCGAAGCACTTATACGCAAACGATTCAAGTAGTGGATACCTTAGCCCCTACTTTCATATTGCCAAGAGATACGTTGATTAGTTGCGATCTTAGAGATAGTTTATCGACTACAGGATCGCCTACAGTGGTATTGGATGATTGTGATGAAAATCCTTCTGTGTCTTTCACCGATTTAGTTGTAGGAGGAGATTGTTTACAAGGAGAAGCAATAGATACGATCTTCAGAACATGGCGAGTAATAGATGCTTGTGGTAATAGTAGAGAGGCGGTACAAAAAGTAATTTTAATAGATACCCTTCCTCCAATTATTGTTGGGCAATTAACAGATATTAGAGTACAGTGTACAGGAGACAGTATTCCTATGCCTATTATTGGAACAGATATACGAGCCTTAGATGAGTGTGCAACACCCCTCTTGCAATTAGTGGGTGAAGTAACAACTCAAGCAGGTTCTCAAGACTCTTGCGGTTTTTATAACTACACTTTAATTCGAACTTGGCGAGCTACAGATGCTTGTAATAATCAATCAGAATTTCAACAAAGAATAGAGGTCGTTGATACGATCGCCCCTATTATTGTTTGTCCAGATGATATTGCTTTATTTGGAGATTCTTTAGATTGTACAGCTAGTTTTTTATTAGCTGCACCTTATTACTTTGATGATTGCAATGGTGTTAGAGGGAGAGATTCCTTAAGTATGGCACAAGCGTTTACTAGCGATACGTCAGGGGATGTGAATATAATCCCAGTAGATACTATGACTTTTAATTTTAATGTAGGAGCAGGCGTGCCAACTAGAACGATTACGGGCAACGTGGCGATCGAAATAATTTTAGAAGGCGTAGATGGAGAAGGGGTAGACGAATATTTTTTAGTAATAGGGGAAGATGGAAGTATTCTAGGGCAGACAGACTTAGCACCTACCCAATGCGATACGAGTATTACTTCTTTAGTACTATTAGATTTTACTCTATTTAATAATTATGCATTAGATAGTATCATAACGCTAAGTTTAGTTCCTAATGGACAAGGCGCAGCAGCCATTAATAATCTTTGTTCAGGTGGAAGAGCGGTCATTAATATAGCTTATGATTATAATGAAGCAGTCAACAATGTTAGTTTAAAATACCAAGTGGACAATGGAACGCCGATAGCGTATACACCAAATACAATGTTATCGCTTAGTGGAGGAAATCATATAATCACTTACATCGCAGAAGATTGTTCTGGAAACCAAGGTAAATGTAATATCGAGGTAGTCGTTAATAATGTAGGGGCACCAGAATTCGAATGTCCAGCACCTGTTACTTTCTTTCTAGATACGCTTGCTTGTGAGATCCCTTATGATTTACCCTATCCAGAAAGCTTTACGGATAATTGTGGTTTTGTAAATAATATAAAAGTAACCGCAGCACGGTTTTTAGAATTTACAGCTAATGCAAATGCAGGAGTTATCCCCGTTGATTTTTCCGAAAATTTATTAGTTGGAAATATCAATCCTATTGGCGATGCTATTTTGACGATTACTTTGCAAGGAGATGTTTCTGATCCAGGAGAGTTCTTTAATATTTTTGGAGAGAATGGATTCTCCTTGGGTAGTACTATGCTTAGTGATTCTATAGGTGCCTGTGTAAGTGGTGTGCGAACAGAATTTGCTATTCCAATAGATACCTTGATTGCATGGAGTGCTGATGGGGTATTGACTATTAGTGCTTCTCCAAATCAAGATGTTATTAATTTTTCTGATTTTATTGGTCCTTGTAATTTGTTAGATGCAAATAATGTAGATCAAGGTAGTGAAATTGTTTTTGAATTGGCTTACCCAAGTGTAGTGGTAGATTATAGTGTGATGGGAGCAGATAGCAGCTTGTTGTCAAGTGGTTTCTTAACATCAGCAAGTACGATTGCAACAGAATTTTTTCCAATAGGAATGAATACAATTACCTATACGATTCAAGATGCTATTAGTAGTACGACCTGTAATTTTGTAGTAGAGGTAGTAGATACGATTGCGCCGATCGTTATTTGTAATCCAACATTTTCTGTCTCTACGAATCCTTCTGGAATCATCTTAACAGATGTGATGACTAGCACCGATAGCATCTTCACTATGATGGAGGATAATTGTGGAATTGCAGATATTTCCATTACGCCAGCTCAAGTGTCTTGTGATAGTGTCGGCCTTGTGGATGCCACTGTAGTAGTGACCGATCTTTCTGGAAATGAGGCAACTTGTCAAACAGGAATACAAGTAGTTACAGAATTATTAGAACCAAAATTTTCTTTAGGAGCTTGTGATAATGATACGCTTTATTTATTTGCGGATACGACTTTTAATACGCCTGTTAATCCGAATACCGTCTTTACTTACCAATGGGAAGGACCTGGTGGTTTTGTATCGAATGAAGCAAGTCCATTTATTCCAGGTGTCACTGCTTTGAATACTGGTTCGTATTCCTTAACTATAACAGGAATTACTGGTTGTACTTCTAGCGGAACTGTTTTTGTCAATATTAATGAATTAGATATTCCAAATATACAAACAGAAAAAGTTCGATTGTGTGAAAACGAAGATATCATATTGATCACCGATAATACGAATTGTTCTAATGTAGAATACCGTTGGTTTGAAGTAGTTAGTCGAAATAATTTACCAGACTCTGTTACACAAATAGCTACTACAACAAGTCCTAGATTAGCGATTAGCAATCCGACGATAGGGCAGCACTTATACTATTTATTTGTAGCTTGTGATGATTGTATTTCTAGCCCATCGCCGACTATAAGTGTTACAGCATTTGAAATACCAACTGCGACTACGGCATCTCCTATAATAGAAGTTTGTGAAGGCGAGGCTATTCAGTTGGGGGCGGTTAACATAGATCCTACTGCAACGTATAGTTGGGTAGGGCCGGGCTTTATGTCCAACTTTCCAAACCCTTCGCCAATACAAAATGCTTCTCAAGCGAATCAAGGAGTCTACACTTTAATCGTTACTAAAAATGAATGTACCTCAGAGTCAGATTTCTCTGTAGTAAATATTAGAGATAGAGCAGATAAGCCAACGATCTCTAATCAGACAGGCGCATTAATTTGTGAAGGCGAACCGTTTAGATTAATTTCAGACATTACAACTGGTAGTGGATTCAATTGGACGAATACGACCACCTTCGCAACATTCACAACGACCTCTCCTACTTTACAAATAGATACCATCAGCACGCTTCTAGCGGGAGATTGGGTTTTAAGTATTACTTCCTTTGGATGCGAATCAGAAACATCTGATCCCGTTAGTGTAAGTGTAGAATCTAGTCCTAGTGGCATTCCATTTTTCACAGGTAGTGCTTGTGAAGGCGGAACCATAAGAATGGATGTCAATCCAGCAGTAGCTGGTGCTACTTATGATTGGGAAGATGGCCAAGGAAATCCATATTTTGGACGAACACCAACAGTGCCAGCAACCTCTTTTTATAGCGTAACTATCACTTCTTTGAATGGCTGTCAAAGTATTCGGACATTGGGTATTGAAATACAAGAACCACCTGTTATTACCGCTATTTTTGACTCTGGAGATTCTGACCCTTGTATTATTCCGAATGAGACAGAAGTCATTTTATCAGCAGATGTTTTTCCTTCGAATGATGGCTCTTACGAATATATATGGTCTTTACCAGATGGAACTACTTTAGCACCGAATGCAGATAGTATTTTAATTATTCCAAATACGAATGCCGCTATTGTAAATGGAACCTACAATTTAGTCGTACAAACTAATAATGGTTGTCAATCAGATCCTGTGACAGAACTTGTTGCGGTAACAAATTTACCGACACCTAATCCAGCGTTGACGGCGAATAGCACAACACTATGTGAGGGAGAACGATTAGAACTTACTGCAACTTCTTATACTAATTTTGTCGCGTCTTATCATTGGAGATTACCAACCATTGATACCGTTACAGCTACACCAATTCTAGTGGTGGACCCGATTACCACAGCCATTAATGGATTAGCACAAGTGCAAGTATTTAATGGAGACTGTAGTTCTTTAGCAACTGCAACAGTTAATATTTCCGTTACTAATGGATTGCCGCAAGCCGTTATTGTGCCAGTGGATAATTTCTGTGAAGGAGATCGAATTGAATTAGAAACAGACTTAGTTCCAGGAGCCGTTTACTTTTGGGAAGGGCCAGATTTTTCTGCTACCTCTTCGACTCCAACGATTGTTGTTTCTGGATCAGCAGAAGCAGAGCATACTGGTGGATATACGGTGCAAATACAATCGGATGGCTGCGACTCACCAAGATCATTGCCAATGGCCGTTAATGTTGGGTCTATTCCAATAACGCCAGTAATTAATAATAGCGGAGATGTTTGTTTGGCGACCGCATCAGAGACTACTTTATTTGTCAGCCAACAAACAGCTACACAAGGCGCCTTGTATACTTGGTTTGATGTTGCAACAGACCAGCCGATAGATAATCCGAGTCTCTCTAATACCTATGTTTTAGATGTAAGCAGTTTTGAGCCTGGTACCTATCAGTATTATGCAATGCAAGAAAGTAACGGATGTACTTCCGCTAAATCAAATATAACAACAATTATTTTACAGCAAATTCCAACAGGGGAGGCAGTCGTCTGTAAAGAAAATATTGTGATTTGTCACCCTGCGGATGCTATTGTGTGTGCCAGTAGACCAGCTCAAGGAATAGGTACGTGGACGGTTAATAATCCGCAAGTTTCTATTTTAGAACCAAACTCGCCAGAGTCTGCTGTTCAAGGAATCCGTCCAGGAGAAACCTATGTTTTTACTTGGACCTTATCAGATGATATTTGCGGTAATTATTCTTTTGCTAATTTAATTATGCGCGTCAGTGCAACAGGTTCCTTAGAGCAAGCTTGCGATAAATTAGTGGAGGAATGTGATGTCAATTCTGTAGAGCTATGTGCCAATGCCTTATCGAGTCAGTTCATGGGGAAATGGAGTCAGCCTTCTATCCAAAGCGATTTAGGAGTTGTAATTGAAGATATTAATAATCCAAATACACGAATCACTTCTATAGAACCAGGTAGGCCTTTTAATGGCTATACTTTCTATTGGACTATTTCAGATGTAGATGGAACTTGTCCGATAAAAGATACGGTAAAGGTGAACATTTATGATGTGCCTACTTCCGAAGCAATGGTGATAGATACAGAATTAACGTCCTGTAATGGAACAGTCGTCGTTACGGCTGCGGAACTACCAGCTGGTGTGGCAGGAAACTGGTCAAGCCTAGATAAAGAACTAGATTTTGGATCGCTTAATAATAGAAGTACCCTTGTCTCTGATTTAAGCCCAGGAGAAAATACTGTCCTTTGGAATATCAGTGCTGGGGCCTGTACTGGATTTTCCAGTGTGCCTGTTACGATTTTTTATGAACAAGCACCCATGGCGATGGAGGATACCTACGCAATAGATTTTAGTGGATCAGCTATTTTAGATATTACAGAAAACGATAGCTTGTTTTCTAATAATTTCTTACTATCCATTGCTTCTAGTGGTACAGGAGAACCAACAGTAAATGATGACGGAACAATTTCGTACAAAGCACCTGTGAGTTTTATAGGAACGGATCAATTTACTTATGAACTTTGCAGTGGATTTTGTCCAGAAGAATGTACGACGACCACTGTTACTCTAACTATTGGAGATAATGCAGGTTGTATTGTTCCAACGATTATGACGCCTAATAATGATGGAGTGAATGATAACTTTGTCGTCCCTTGTTTGGAGTCAGGAGAATTTCCTCAGAATGAGGTAGTCATTTTCAACCAATGGGGAGATGAACTATATCGAGCATCCCCATATCTAAATGATTGGGATGGTACTTATGAAGGGAATGATGTCCCTGTTGGTACTTATTATTATATCGTTCAATTTGGATTCAGTCAAGATCCTGTTTCTGGATTCTTGGTATTGGAAAGATAATTTTGAGCAATCAGAACGCTTCGCTGTCAGACCGTTATACTGTCAGATCGCTGCGCTGTCAGAAGCGTCACGGTCAACATCATAAGTCTGATATCTGACAGTTCCGTTTGCGTAAGATAACTAGAACGATCTAACCTCTGACTTCTAGTTTTAGTATATAATTTTGTTGTTCTACAACTACTATTAATATGAGAAAAATAATATTACTTTCAATCGCTCTCTTATTTGCGCTATCAAGCTTTGCGCAACAAGACCAACAGTACACTCAATTTATGTATAATAAATTGAGCTATAATCCAGCCTATGCAGGAAGTATGGGATTGATTTGTGCCACAGGAATTATGCGTAGCCAATGGCTAGGATTAGAAGGTGCTCCTAATACACAATTGATTAGTATGGATGCTTCTTTCTATGAAAAGCGAATAGGCTTAGGGGTTAACTTGGTGCGACATAGTATTGGGGTATCGGATCGATATGATTTTGATGCAGCTTATGCTTACCGTCTAGAAGTTGGAAAAGGCATGTTGGGGATAGGGATACAAGGAACGGCTCGTTATCTAAAAGTCAACTTTGCAGATGAAAGAATTATTGCTATTCAAGCTGCTGATGCTAGTATTCCAGTGGGGATGCAAACAAAGCTATTACCCAATTTTGGTTTTGGCTTATATTATAATGATGACCGAACATATATAGGTTTATCAGCGCCAAGATTAATAGAAAATAATATTGATTTTTCACAAGAGTCTGCTATTATTTCTAGAGAGGTTCGACATTTATATTTGATGGGTGGCTACTTGATAGATATAAGTAATGAGGTACAATTGCATCCACAGCTATTAGCCAAGTATGCGCAAAATGTGCCTTTGGATGTGGACGTAAATATAAGTGCGATTCTATCTGGGAAATATGTAGTAGGCGCTACCTTTAGAGTAGGAGGTTCTTCAGACACTGGACCTGTAGAGTCAGTAGATTTATTATTTAGTGCGCAACTAAGAGATAATTTAATTTTTGGAATTTCTTATGATGTGACCGTTTCTGCATTGAAAAGTTATAACAGTGGTAGTCTAGAAGCAATGGTTCGATATTGTTTTAAAGGTATTGAAACAGGTAGTAAGAAAGAGAAAGAGGAATTTTTGAATCCTCGTTTTTTCTAAAAATAGAAAACAGTTGTTTAAGCGTACAAAGGCACATAGATATATTTATCTATGTGCCTTTGTATTTTCGGGTATTTCTTATTGGTAATTTATTCTTTCGTCGTTATTAAAATGACCCGATTACTTCCACAGGCTGACCGCTAATGCGTTTTTCGTAACCACCAAATTTATTTGGTAGGTTTAAAATGCTAATAATCAATATATTATATAGAGCCTGCCAAAT
>JALZWC010000327.1 GCA_023300255.1 Saprospiraceae bacterium
TTCTTCTTCTGTTTCTCCTGGGAAACCCACTAAGAAAGTCGTTCGTAATACTAGATTGGGAATCTTCGCCTTAGCAATTGAAATTAATTCTTTGGTTTCAGCAAGCGTGATTTGGCGACGCATTCTATGTAACACCGTATCACTCGCATGTTGTAGCGGCATATCCAAGTAATTACAGACTTTTGGTAGTTCTGCCATTACATCAAATATTTCTAAAGGAAATTTACTAGGATACGCATAATGTAAGCGAATCCATTCAATCCCTTCTACGGCTGATAAGGCCCGTAATAATTCTGGCAATTTCCTAGTTTTATAAATATCTAAGCCATAGTAGGTTAGCTCTTGAGCGATTAGCATCAATTCCTTGACCCCTCTTCTCGCTAAATTCTTTGCTTCTTCTACCAAACTCTCGATTGTTCTAGAGATATGCTTTCCTCTCATCAACGGAATCGCACAAAAAGAACAGGTTCGATTACAGCCTTCCGATATTTTCATATAGGCGAAGTGCATAGGCGTAGTCGTCCATCGCTCACCGATCAACTCATGCTTATAATCTGCTTCCAATTTGGCTAGCAAACCAGGTAGTTCTAAGGTACCGAAAAAAGCATCTACTTCTGGAATTTCTTCCTCTAAGTCATCTTTATATCGTTGTGATAAACAGCCTGTTACATATAGTTTTTCTATACCACCCTCCTTCTTTACGTCTGCATATTGCAGAATCGTATTCACGGATTCCTCTTTGGCTCGATCAATAAAACCACAAGTATTGATAATCACAATATTGGCGTCTTCTTTATCACTTTCATGGTCTACTTCAAAGTCATTCCCCTTCAACTGCGTGATTAAGTTTTCTGAGTCCACTAGGTTCTTGGAACAGCCTAGTGTGATTACGTTTACTTTGTCTTTTCTGAGTGTTTTCGTCTTCAAATCTATTTTTTTTGCAAAGATAAGTAATAGAGGTCAGAAGTCAGAGGTCAGAACGCTTTGCTGTCAGAAATTACCTGTTGACTATTGAATGCTAGCTGATAGTTGGTGATTAAGCGGTCTAGAATTTTGATATATTTGCTTTTTTTGTCTGAATCAGAATTCACAAAATTGTAGAATTTGCAGAATCTTGAGGCTGCTTACACTCGTAATTCTGCAAATTTTGTGATTCTGCAAATTCTGATTCAGACACTTTATTTAAGACTCTCAACATCGCACAAATTCAATCAACATATGAAAAAAGGAAAAATACTATTCACTAACCCCGGTATACATCCCTATTTAGCACAAAACTTAGAGAAAGAAGGCTTTGACTGTCATTTTGATTATAAAACGCCAAAAGAAGCGCTTCCTTTATCTGACTATATAGGCGTGGTGATGAAAAGTCGATTCAATGCGGATAAAGCATTCTTTGATAAAGCACCTAATTTAAAATTCCTCGCTAGAGTTGGTGTAGGGTATGAGCATATAGATATGGCTTATGCGAAGGCGAAAGGCATCCCCGTATTGTTATCTCCTGAAGGGAGTATGGATGCTGTGGGAGAACATGCTATCGGAATGATTTTATCGCTATTCAATAAACTGAATAAAGCAGATCGAGAGATTCGCGCAGGCCAATGGCTTCGAGAACCGAATAGAGGAATTGAGTTAAAAGGAAAAACGGTAGGGATTATTGGCTATGGGAATATGGGACAGTCTATTGCTAAAAAATTAAGTGGATTCGAGGTAAAGGCAATTGCCTATGATAAATATAAAACAGGCTTTGGGGATTCCTATGCTACCGAAGTGGATTTGGAAACGCTCTTTAGAGAAAGTGACATCATTAGTCTGCATATCTACTATGATGAAGCCAACCATTATTTTATCAATAAGGAATTTTTAGCACAATTTAAAAAACCTATTTATCTTATCAATACCGCTAGAGGTTTGATTTTAAATACAGCTGATTTGGTGGAGGCGATGAAAAACAACACAGTACTTGGAGCAGGACTAGATGTATTAGAATATGAAAAGCAATCTTTTGAAACTTTTACGGCGGAGCATTTGCCTGCGCCTTATAGCTATTTGTTGGAAGCGGATAATGTGATCTTGTCGCCGCATATTGCGGGATGGACACAGGAGTCTAAGTTGGGACATGCTAAGACTTTGGTTGGGAAGATTTTGAATCTTTAGTAACACAGAATTCATTCTGAAAGACTACCGAGCGTAGCGCAGGTTAACTATTTCTTATCTGCGCTCCGCTGGATAGTTGTCCAGAATAAATTCTGGGTTACATACTTCGACGATCTACTTCTTAGATATTTCACTCTTATCCAATTCCCGATAAGCCATCAACAACTCTTTATTATCTTGAAAAACAGACTCCTCCCCTAGCCTAGCTAATAGCCAAGTAGCCGCCTCCCCAACAGGCACAGTACCATAATATTCCGCTCTTGCAAAATTGGCAAATTTCATCAATTGAAAAGCATTGAACCATTGAAAAAAGCGTTTTGTAAAACTAGCTAGATTGGATGTATTGCTTTTTAGTTCGATTATTTTTTCTTCAAATGCCTGCGATAATAAATAAGCCTTTAAGCAATCTGAAGACAGTAGCGATTCCCAATTTGTAGTGGAAGTATAGAAGGCTTGAATATTTCCGAATAACTCTTTTAGGTCTTTAAAAATAGTAGGAGAGTAAGTTTGATAAGTTCCATTAGTAGCTAGAATATCGCCTATAGCTTTTCCAGTACCAAAAGGAACTCGATCAGAAATTCTTGGGGAAGGAATCACCGTTGTAGCTATTAAATTATTGCACTTTCCTAGCGAAATAAATTTGTGCAAGAAATAGAAATCTTCGCCCGCCTTTCTTCGATTCATCCCCCCTTGTTGCTGATAATGATTCGATCGGATGGCCATTGCAGAGCCAATCGTTTGGTAAGCATATGGCGCATCTGCCCAAGCTTGGGCATTAATAAAATAGCGAAGATGCAATTCATAGTCCGTAATAGCTTGATAGATTGCTGGTTCAAACTCCGCTCCAAACAAAGGGTGCTCAAAATGAATCGAACAGGCAGCGATCTTAGGATGCTTATTAAAATGAGCCTCTATCGCTTGAAAGTAATTCTTTTCGCATAGACTATCGGCATCAAAACATACAATAATTCCATTCGATTGATTGATTTTTTCAAAGCGATAACAGGCTTCATCCATGCCTATCTTTCTTGCTAAACCTACGCCTGCAAATTTGTTAGGAAGGTCGTCCTTATAGAGTATTCTAAACCGTAATCTAGGGGTACTATTACTTTGACTCCAACGAGTAGCTTGTTCCAATAGCGCTATGTTTTGTTCCTTAATTTCTGTGGATTCCCCTTCTGCATCATTAATCACCACAATTACTTCAATATCGGATTGTGGCAAATGACAACGCTTTAAGGACATTAAACTCAATAATAAATAGGGTTCTTTATACGCAGGAATGACAACGACTATTCCTAAATTTAGAGATGGCTTTGGTGAAATTAATGGAGGATAGAGAACGCGTTGTTGAAGGTATGGTGTCAAAAGATAGTTTTAATTAAGGAATGTGTATGGAATAAGTTCGTAATTTAGGGTAGCTTATTTTGTTCTTAGTTTTTGCTTTAATGAAGGATAATTGTTGATACTTTGACTGAA
>JALZWC010000328.1 GCA_023300255.1 Saprospiraceae bacterium
TAAGTAGCGCCTGGAATACTTGGCGCATCTAACTGAACAATATCTCCTTCACAATAATTTCCAGTGATTTCTGGTAATGTTACTACAGGCATTTCCTTAATAATTACCTCTGTATGTATCCCTTCATTATCGCTACCACCATCTTGCCCAGGTAAGCTGCTAATCATACAACCATTGCGCTCTACAGTTAAGAAGAACATATGACTACCTCTTGGTAAATCATAGGTCTCGTACCGTTGATTATTAGATACCAACTCATAAGTGGCCGAACCATCAGTCATTATAATTTCTCTATACCAACTATAAGTGACACCAGGTAATGGACTAGCTATTATCTGTACCGCCTCCCCTTGACATACGGGGCCCGTGTTGGTCATTAATGGCAATTCTGGGACATCATGAATGTTTATCGTTTTAGATAAAGAAACTTCCGAAGTACAGCCAACACTATTAACCATTCTCACTCGCCAAGCGCCACTTTCATATAATTGGAAATAATCTGTTTTGGAAATCGCTAAAAATGGTTGATCCGTCCATAACACTGGCTGTGTGAAGGAAGCTCTATCTTCTGGGAATTGTCCAAGCGTCATCGAAGGAGGAATCCATTGATAGCTAACCCCTTGTAGTGGTGTCTGTACTTGCATGACTAATAAGTCTCCATCACAAATATCTGGTACGACTTGAAGCGTAGGCTGCGTAGGTCTTGGATTCAATACTACTGTTGTATAACTTGGTTCAGATTCGCAGCCATCTATACTACTTACTAAAGCATATAAACCTGCCTCTTGTGCAGAAATAGCATTGATCGTTGCTGGATATTGAGCCGTTGATACAAAACCATTTGGCCCTGACCATCTGTAACTATCCGCTACAGTCGATGTTGACAATTGCAAATTATCTCCTTCACAAACAACAAAACTTGTTGCTACCTGAGGAGCGACAGGCTGTGAATTTACGATCAATTCTTTGGCAGAAGAGATACTAGAAACACAACCATCTACTGCTACTCGGACAGTGACAATACCTGTATAATTTGCTGAGATATTTTGTAAAACCAAACTAGGATTTGAAGTAGTATCCAACATCGTACTAGCTCCTTGTATAGACCAATAATAAGCGACACTAGCCCCTGTATAATTATTGGCAGATAAAATCACTGTTTCCCCTTCGCATACATTAGGTGTTACTAGTAGAATTTCAGGTGTCGCTGGTGGCGTGCTAATCGCAATAAATTGAGACGCAACTTGTGCCTGACAGCCACTTGCATCTGTCACTAACACGGTATAAGTTCCTGCATCTTCGTTTGATAAATTAGCCAGTACTGGACTGCCTGCTGTAGAGGTAAATCCATTAGGACCTGTCCATTCAAATTCGTATGGTCCGACACCGCCTGTGACTGTTGTATTTAAAGTCAAAGTAGATGTGGGTGCCGCACAATTGATACTTCCAGAAGTAATCTGTACCACAGGTGGCGCATCAATATTTACTATATGCGGTTCTGACAATAAGGAAGTACAACCATTAATGGTAACACTCAACATATATAATCCATTGAGCGCTGTAGTCGCAGGACTTAAAGTTAAACTAGGACTATTCGGATAGGCCCCAGAAGTAGTAGAACCATATGGACCGATCCATTCGTAATCTACTGCTATCCCACTATAAATTGGGGCATTTAATTTTAATAAGGTCCCACTACAAATATCTCCCTCAGCACTGATCCTTGGCTTATCTGGAATTCGAGAAATATCGACTGTAGTTGAGTACGCATTTTCACAACCATTAATATTTTTCACTACTACGGTATAATCTCCAGAGTAAGCATCTGTGGCATTTGGTAAGAATGGATTTTGTGTACTAGAGGCAAAACCATTCGGTCCTGTCCATTCATAAGTCAAGTCAGCAGCGTTGCTATTTGGTGTCGCAAATAATTGTAAATCATCCATTGCTTCTACACACTCCATTCCATTATTAGAAATAGTCAATATAGGAGCGGTATAAATTTCTAAATTATAGACATCCGAAATATTAGTACATCCATCTAAAGTAATTTGTACCCGATACGCTCCAGCGTCTGCCACTGTTACAGGGAAGATCGTAAAGGTATTCGTATGAATATCTGTTAAGATTTCTCCATCCTTTGTCCATTGAAAGTCTACTGCACTACCCCACTCGTCTTTGGTACTTATCGTAACAGTTCCTCCCTCACAGGTAGGTGCGGTCGCTGTAATAATTGGTTCGTGATTACCTTGAGTAATATCCACATTGACAGAAGTAGCTAATGCGCTACATCCATTGGCATCTATTACATTCAAGGTGTAAATACCACTCTTTGTAGCATCTATATTAATTAGCGTTGGATCTTCTATGGAAGCACTAAAATTATTTGGACCTGACCACTCATATTGATAAGGGGCCAATCCACCTACAACACTAGCATTTAAACTAACTTCTTCACTTCCTGTCACACAAGCTAGTGGTGCTACTGGCGCAATGCTAGTTACTGGACTTTCATAAATATCTAGGGCATATGGTGCGCTAGTAATCGTACAACCATCTACTACAATACTTACAAAATAATTCGCTTCATCTGCTAGACTTACTGGATCAAATATTAGTGTATGGCTATTGACATTTGGAATAGCTACGCTATCTTTATACCAAGTGTACACTATATTACTTCCAGAATAAGCTGGTATGGATAAGTTAGTTTTTTCGCCTACACAACTTGGTCCGCTTGGCAAAATAAATGGTGCGTTTTGATTATCGGTAACATTTAATATTTCTGTTGCTCCACTTGCTGTACAGCCGTTTTCATCTACTACTTCTAAGGTGTAGGTACCATTCACTAAGGCACCTGCATTTGGAATAATAGGATCGGCTAAAGTGGATACAAAATCATTTGGTCCAGTCCAGCTATAAGAAACGACAATCCCACTTCCATCTATCACATTAGCTAATAGCTGTACATCCGAAGCCGCACAATCTGCATTCAAGTCATAGGTGGTACTAGGTGTCACAATTGGTGGTTCCCAAATAACTACTTCTGTTGTATCTGTTTGGCCGATGCATCCTGCTACAAGTATCGTCAATTCGTATAAAGTCGTCGTTTGAATATTATCAAATATTGGTGTTCTTGAAGTAGAAATAATAGTAGGATCACCAACTATTCTCCATTCATAGCTTGCATTTTCTTCTTCTCCTGCGGTCAATTCAATTGTCGCTCCTTGACATATTGGTCCGTTATTAAAAGCTAATGCTCTTGGTATTGGATTAATCACTACCTCAATTGGGGCTGAGTTAATCGTACATCCATTTTCATCAATTACTCGGACCATCCATTCGCCAGCAAGATATGCTGGATTATCCGTATCAATAATGGTGTTGCCTTCTGAAGTAACTAAATTAGGATAAGTAATAAGTGTTTGATCGCTTCCTCCAAGTGGGCCAATCCATTCAAAAGTCACCCCTTCTGAACTACTACTTAATATTAAATCTTCTCCATCACAAATAGGACTATTCGTCACAAAACTTGGCGTCTCTCTCGGTGGATTAATTACATTTACATCTACAAATCCAACCGCCGTACAACCACTTGAATTTGTCACGGTAACTCCATACTGTCCATTATTTGCAATCGTCACTTCTATCAAACTTGGGTCTGGTAAATCAGAACTAAAACCTGCTGGCCCTGACCAATCATAACTTACCGCATTGACTGCATTCGCAGATAAGGATAATATTTCTCCTGTACAAAGTCCTTGTGTTAAAATTATTGGATTAACCGTAGGCGCACTTAGCGTTTCTAAGTTGAAGGTATCAGATGCAATCACACAACCATCTATGTCAATCACTACAGAATAGTTTCCTTGGTGGATAGCCGTATCAACTGGATTGATAATTATCGTGTTGGTATTTAAACCTGTAATATTCGCACGTACATTATTTGGCGTAGACCAAGTATAGGTCACACTATTCCCTTGATAAGTAGGCACTTCTAAAATGATTTCTTTGCCCGCACAAGCTACATTATTGATGTTAATTTGTGGTTCTAAAAAGTCATCCGTAACATCTAATTCTTGAGTAGCTAACACACTTGCACAGCCGTTCGCATCTGTTATATATAAGGTATAAATACCTGTAGCTGCACTGGTAATATTCACAATAGTCGCCACTGAATCTGCAGAGATAAAATTATTTGGTCCAGACCATTCATATTTATATGGAGCTACCCCACCTTGAGGGAATGCAATGAAGTTAAGTTCTCCTTGCCCTGCTACACAGGCTTGTGCAATAATAGTCGAAATATTAACAGACGGTTCTTCATAGACTTC
>JALZWC010000329.1 GCA_023300255.1 Saprospiraceae bacterium
GTCGTTTTAAGCTAGTCATTTTTTACTCTAAGGAATTCTGAAAAACTAAGCATAGCTGGGCTACGGTTCTTTTTTCAGGACTTCTTAGAGGGAAAAAGGACAGGTTAAAATGGCTAATTTATTCTTACTCTTTGCCTTAGTAGTAATTAGAATCTTAAACAACTTTAGCATTCATCATCTTAAAAAAGAATATGTTTACAGGGATTATAGAATCATTAGGAAAAATAAAAAAGATAGCAATAGAAGGGACAAATAAACATTTTACCATTGAGTCCTCTGTTTCTAAAGAATTAAAAATCGATCAAAGTATAGCACATAATGGAGCTTGCTTAACGGTGATTGCTTTAGACGAAGACACACATACGGTAACAGCTATTGAAGAAACCTTAGTTCGTACAGATTTGGGCACTTGGAAAGAAGGAGAGGTGGTTAATTTAGAAAGAGCGATGGTAGCAAATGCTAGATTAGATGGACATTTTGTGCAGGGGCATGTCGACACGACGGGTAAATGTATAGGCATTAAAGATGCAGATGGTAGTTGGTATTTTACTTTTGAGTATGACTTAAAGCCAGAATGGTTGTTAATAGATAAAGGATCTGTTACAATTAATGGAACGAGTTTGACAGTCTGTGAGCCAAAGGATAATACTTTTTCCGTAGCAATTATTCCTTATACTTATGAGAATACAATTTTCCACCAATTAAAGATAGGCTCAACTATCAACTTGGAGTTTGATATGATTGGAAAGTATATTACTCGATATATGCAGTTGTATAAATAATCAGCAGTAACACAGGATTCATTCTGTTTTTTTACAGAATGAATTCTGTGCTACCAGAAGAATATCAAAATTTGTTTCTTCATAGCCCGCAATGCAGCGGAGACCAAATTCCTGGCAGATTGATAATTCAAGCCCATCACTTCACTAATATCTTCATAATCTAAGCCAGTAATATATTTTAGGTAGATGACTTCTTTTTGTCGTTTGCTCAAATTTTCCATCGCCTCTTTTAATTGAGCGGCTCTTTCCAAAGACAATTCTTCTGTGATCAATTGTTGATCGATTGTTATTTCTGCCTCAAAATTTACTTCTGTAGGTTCTGCTTCTGATAATCTCTTTTTAGTAGTACTTAATTGTTTAATTACTTTTCTTCTAAGTGCTACTAATAAATAGCAATGAATAGAGTCCGTCATCCCTAAGCCTTCTCTATTGCGCCATAGTTCAATAAATAAATCTTGTACACAATCTTCTATTAACTGCTCATTTCTAGAAAACTTTCTACCATATTTCAATAGAGTAGCAGCATGTGTTCTATAAATTTTCTCAAATGCAGCTCTATCTCCTTCTTTTAGCTTGCCCCACAATGTAAGATCGTTCATTTAAAATGATTTATATAGAAAGAAATAGGCAATATTTTATTAAACAATATGGCGAAAACACTACTAGAACATATACTCCTGCAAATTTATTGATTTTTTTTCGAGTTTTTTGAGTACATCTCTAAAGTTTCTTGCTTAGTAGGAGAGAAAGGTTGCTTGTAATGAATCACCCACTAATTAAATGCAGCCAATATTGTTAACCGATATGGTAAGTTTACCCGACTGTTAAAAGGTAATTTACTTTAAAAATCATTAGATCCATGTTAAATCACATTTCAAAATTAAGCTTATTTTTTGTTCTTACAATCGCTATGATTGTTACTTCTTGTGACAAAGAAGGTGTTGATGAATTGACAGAGAATTTTACTGCTGATACAGAATTATCTACAGAACGTGCTAAAAAAGGAGATCGAAATAATCGAGGAGGAAACAAAGGTAATAGAGGTGGTACTTGCTTCGACTTAGTATATCCATTAAGTATTTCCTTTCCTGATGGTACCACTGCAGAGATAGCAGATAAAGAAGCGGCAAAGACTGCTAAAAAAGCATGGAAAGAAGCGAACCCAGATGCAACTGAGCGACCGTCTATTGTGTTTCCTTACGATGTTCAACTACAAGATGATTCTGTTGTAACAATTGATTCAGAAGAAGCATTGGCTACATTAAGAGAAACTTGTGGTAGCGACAGAGGTGGAGATCGAGGAAACAGAGGTGATCGAGAAAACAGAGGTGACAGAGGTAATAAATGTTTCATGCCTGTTTACCCAATAACAATCGTATTGCCTGATGGTACTACTGCTAATATAGCGGATAAAGCGGCTAAGAAAGCAGCGATACAAGCATGGAAAGAAGCAAACCCAGATGCAGAGCGTGGCACAAGAGCAACTGTTGGTTTTCCTTTAACTGTTGAATTAGCAGATGAAACTCAAACTACCCTCAACAGCCAAGAAGAGTTAGATGCTTTAAAAGTAACTTGTTCTCTAGAGGTAGAAGAAACTGGTGGTAACTAAGAATTAGAGTAGTAAATTAAATATTCTAAGAACTCATATTGTCTTCGATGAATTAGATTACATCCTCTACTAACATAATTGTTGGTAGGGGATTTTTTATTGCTATTTTTGTCATCTAAATAGAGTGTA
>JALZWC010000330.1 GCA_023300255.1 Saprospiraceae bacterium
TCCAATCAAGCAGTTTATATAAGATTTTAAAAAAAAACAGTAATATCATAAAATAGTGTTGCGAATTGTGTGAATAACAATGAGTATGCTTAAATAGTTTGTGCATTTAATGTCACAATTAAAATGTAATTACAATTCTTTTATAAGAAATAGTATTAAATTTGTAATGCCTTTAATGATTCTCTCTATTGTGGTAAAGTCTTTCTTTTGAAAGGCTTTACTTTTGGCATTTTCTATAATTCTGCTTTCCGCTCCTTAAGTCTTTCAATCACCTTGTCATACAGTTCTGCTAGTTTTTCTGCATCCCTTTTTAGTAATTCCATATCTTCCTCATAAACCTTTTTGGAAACTTCATGGATCTCAAATATTTGATTATAATATAGTATTCGGAGACTATCTCTTTGAGAAACGTCTCCCTGCTGTGTGGCTGCTTCGCCGACATGTATATCCAATAATATGGAGACCATCACTTCTTCTTCTATCTTATAAGACGCATCTTTTTCTTGACAACTAACTATTAACGAGACAGTAATTATAGATACAATCCAGATAAGAGGGTTAAATAATTTACTCATATGTGAATTTATTTTTGTTTTCTTCTTTTTTTTCTTTTTTAGGAATGGGACAGTGAAGCTTTTTAAGAATGTATTCTGCAAGCACTTGCAAATGACTAAGCTAAAACGTCCAATTTATTACTTTGATATGCCTAAATCCGAATTATAAAGACAAGTTGATCCAAACCACAAAAGTAGTTGAAACGTTTTACCACTAATTTTGTATGTAGCTCCCTCCTAAAATTTGTGAATTAGTATTTAAATTCGTGCATTAATGGTAGAAATTTCACGAATAGTATCAACTATGTTGATAAACATGTCATTATAAGCGATAAAAATTAAATATTAAGCCCTATCGGTATCATTTTTGACATAGTAGTAATTTAAGTAACGATGAAAGACTTGTTTCTCTTGTCTATAGAAATTCAAACTACGATACTTGACTTCAAATCCGCTCAGATATTCCTCCCTTTAAATTTATTAGCCATCAGATTTTGTAAAACACCATATTTTGTATAGAGTATTAACCAACTTAATTCTTTTAGTTTCTTTGCTTTTATTGTGTCAATTAGTAAATGCACAGATCTCTTCTAACATGACTTTACAGTCTAATTGGAATGGTAATAGCATTGGTAAGTCTGGTAATTTCTATAATGATTGTTGGGGATACGTAGATAGAATAGGAAATGAATATGCGATTATAGGATCTCCTACAAAGATTCATTTTATTGACATTACAGATCCATCTAATCCAATACTAAAGAATGAATTCGCTGGAGGTTCTGCTAGTATTTGGAGAGATATGAAAACATATGACTGCTATACCTATGCAGTTGCAGATGAAGGGCAAGAAGGTTTACTTGTTTTTGATATGTCAGCGCTTCCAAATGGACCAATCACTCAAACCACTCAAGATAATTCCGTTTTTAATCAAGCTCATAATCTATATATTGATGTACCTAATGCTAGGCTATATATTATAGATGCTGATACAAGAAGTGATGGATTGATTGTTTACGACTTAAGCCAAGATCCTACTAAGCCTACATTGTTAGCAAGTGTAGATTTGCCTGGAGGAACTATTCATGACCTTTTTGTAAAAGACAATATAGCCTATTGTTCTAGTGGTTATAATGGACTGTATATTTATGATTTTGAAAACCCGGCTGTTCCTGTTTACAAAGCGTCTACTAGCTCGGGAGGGTATAACCATAGTTGTTGGCTAACAGAGGATGGTACGAAATTAATTTACGCAGAAGAAGTACCTATAGGGCTACCTATGAGAATATTGGATATAACGAAAATGGAAGACGATGATCTAGAAGAGATCAGCTCTTTTCAAGATCCTTTGATTACTACCAACTCTACCAAAGTAACCTATCATAATCCATATATAATTGATCAGTATGCTATTGTATCTTCTTACGAAGATGGGGTTGTGATTTTTGATATTTCTAATCCTACAGCTCCGACTAGAGTAGCGCACTATGATACTTATAGCAATTCGGTTTATTCAGGTTACAATGGCTGTTGGGGCGTCTATCCTTATTTTCCGTCAGGGACTATCATTGCTTCTGATGGTATAACTGGATTGTATGTTTTATCTACTTCTTTAACCTTGACAACGGATTGTCAAAATGGACGACTAGATGCTTTTGAACAAGGTGTAGACAGAGGAGGTTTTTGTAGATCCAATTGTGCTTATACAGGTAAGTGTACAGATTTTGATAGAGATGGTTTTTCAGCAGAATTAGACTGTGATGATTATAATCCGTTGATACCTGCGACAGTAGGGACTACTTGTAACGATGGAGATTCTAGTACGATAAATGATAAAATTCAGGCAGATGGATGTACTTGTGCAGGAGAATAGTAAACAAATGAGAATCAAAAAAAAATAGCATGGTAAAATTTTGGCCACGATTAATAGTAGCATTATTTCTTATACTTCTGTATTTACCTATATCTTATGGTCAACAAAGATCATGTGGAAGTTCCGAGTTGCAGCAAAAGTTAAATAATAATGTGGATTATCAGCGAAAACATATTTCGAGGGTAAAAAATTTTCAATTAGAAAATAATAAGATAAGACGGAATGCTGTTAGTTGCACAGACACGACTCTCTTACCAGTGGCCATCCATTTTCAAGATATTGCTAATCCTAATATCGCTTGTTTAAGAGAGTTAGCTCAAGATCAAATTGATATTTTAAATAATGACTTCCAAGCTAAAAATGCAGATTTAACTAATTGGCAAACAAATGCTGCGGACTACCCAGGAGTAAATCCTAGTGGTATATGTGTGAAGTTTGTGATAGCCAATCTTGCTCACCCATCTGGTTTTAACTTACTAGCTGGTGATCCTGCAGTAACAGTTAATGCTACTACAGGAGATTTTATCAATAATTGGGATAACTACATAAATATAGTAGTAAGAAATATTAATGATTTAGGCTATGCTCCTTTAGGGGGCTTAGGTGATGGAGATGGAATAACAATTTCTGTTAATGCATTTGGTTCTTATGCTTGTGGTCAGGTGACACCCCAATTTCCTTTTAATAAAGGAAGGACTCTTGTTCATGAAATGGGGCATTATTTATATCTAAATCATATTTGGGCTAACAGCAATGATATTGGTGGCTGTTCAAATGATGATGGAGTAGCAGATACACCAGTTAGTTTTGAACCGAATTACAGATGTCCCTCTCAAATCACCTCTTGTGGAAGTATTGATTTACATATGAACTATATGGATTATGTAGATGATGCGTGTATGTTTATGTTTACAGAAGGACAAGCTCAGAGAATGAATAATTGGGTAGAAGTTAATCTAGAAAATGTAAGCAATAATGCTTCGACTGTATATACAAGCGAATGTGTAAACTGCACGCCTTCTACTTGCGTAGATCTAGATGAAGATGGTTATTGTGAAGAGGTAGACTGTGATGATAATAATAATGCAGTACCAGCAGCATCAGGTACAGCTTGTAATGACAATAATCCGAACACTGAAAATGATATAATACAAGCTGATGGTTGTACTTGTGCAGGTACTTTAAGCATTTGTCTATCACAAGGCGGAGATGCTGATGCAGATGGTGTTTGTGATGATATTGATTGTGATCCGAATGATGCTTGTTATCCTAAACCAGCTGGGACCGTATGTGATGACGGTAATTCTCTTACTATTAATGATGTTATATTAGCCGATGGTTGTTCTTGTGAAGGAGCGACTATCGTTCAAGTTAAATTATATCTAGAAGGCTTTTATGATTCTGCTAATCAGCAACTTAAAAAGGAATTAAATACACAGAATCTAATTCCTATTAATCAACCATTTAATACTGCTCCTTGGGATTATAATGGGACAGAGCATGTGATTGCCATTCCTTCGAATGTAGTCGATTGGGTATTAATTATGGTAAGGTCGTCAGATAATACGATTATCTCAAAAGCTGCTGGATTTATTACAACCAGTGGAATGATCGTAGACATATCTGGACAGGAAGGCATTGCAATACCGAATGCACTAAATCAATATATTTCGATTCACCATAGAAATCATTTAGCTATCCTTACTAAAAATCCTTACACCGCAGCTATTGATTTAACAAGTAATCCATCCACTGTACAAGGAGTTGAGCAGATGAAAAATATATCAGGTAAGTATTGCCTATATGCTGGGGATTATGATGGTAATGGTATTATTAATAACCAAGACTATAATGGATGGATTCTTAAAAAAGCACAACTAGGAGAATATCTTACTGTAGACGGTGACGCTAATGGAGTAGTGAATAATCTAGATTATAATTTATGGGTAGGAAATGGGGCAAAGATAGGTGTTGAAAGTTTACATTATTAGGAATTATTTTTTATATTTAATTTTACTCATTTGTAAATATCTTTATTTGTAAATGTGAATACTAAATTAGCTTTTTAAGCAACTTCATAATGAATAGACTTAATTCTAAATGAAAAATTTTGAATTTTGAATGCCTATAAAACGTTGACAATCAGTAGTGAAATTTTGCTATACGATTGACCACAAAATGATAGCAAGTGATTTTAATACTGTTTTTACAGGGCCGAACCTGTCGGACCGCATATGGTATATACATAACTT
>JALZWC010000331.1 GCA_023300255.1 Saprospiraceae bacterium
TCAAGGCACGCAGGCAGGAAACGACGAAATTTCATTGCTTTCAAACGAAATACATCTCTACTCTCTATTCTCTACTCTCTATTCTAAAAAAAACAAACAACTATGAAAATCACCACCATCCCAACGTACGAAGATATTAAACGAGTACATGAAGCGATTGCTCCTTACATCAATAAAACCCCTGTTTTAACTTCCAGTAGCATCAATAAAATAAGTGGAGCAACGATCTATTTTAAATGTGAAAATTTTCAAAAAGTGGGTGCTTTTAAAATGCGAGGTGCCGCTAGTGCAACAATGGCATTGAGTCCAGAAGAGTTAGCAAAAGGCGTGGCAACACATTCCTCAGGCAACCATGCACAAGCCGTTGCTTTATCTGCTAAAAATTATCAAACGAAAGCTTACATCGTGATGCCTTCCAACGCACCAAGTATCAAGCGGGCAGCGACTGAAGGATACGGAGCGGAAATAATCACCTGTGAACCTACTTTAGAAGCAAGAGAAACAACCTTAAAAGCAGTGGTCGAAAAAACAGGGGCTACCTTTTTGCATCCCTATAATAATTACGACGTGATCGCTGGTCAAGCTACCTGTGCTAAAGAATTAATTGAAGAAGTCGGACTGCTGGACGTAGTAATGGCTCCTATCGGTGGTGGTGGATTGATGAGTGGTACCGCACTTACGACTCGTGCTTTATTACCTAATGCGAAAGTGATCGGAGCAGAACCTGAAGTAGCGGATGATGCTTACCGTTCTTTTAAAAGCGGCACCATGCAATACAATACCCGTATTGATACCATTGCGGATGGCTTACGCACAAATCTAGGGGAATATACATTGGATATTATCTTAAAAAATGTAGATGATATTATTACTGTTTCAGAAGAAGAAATAGTGAATGCTATGCGCCTCATATGGGAACGGATGAAAATCATTATTGAACCTTCTTGTTCGGTACCCTTGGCGGCAGTGCTGCAACAGCCAGAACGATTTAAAGGAAAAAAGATCGGTATTATTTTGACGGGGGGGAATGTAGATGTGGAGGGTTTGCCTTTTTAGTATACGTTTGTTTCATCCGACCACTTCGGAGTGATCGGATGAATTTAATCATTACTCTAATTTTGATTTTTACTCAAATGAAATAATACTATGGAGAAAAGTAATAGAACCATACAAGATTATTTATCGCTAGGCTATCTATTTTTAATTTTATGTGGATTAGCAAAGGATATTATTTTCTATGGATATTTGGGTATTAATATATTGAATTATTCTTCTATATCGGATGTGTTGTTGAGTCCTATTATCTATTTAGGAGAGAATATAATTGCAGTAGGCTTTTTTATTTTTCTTCCTGTCTTTATGTATTTCACACATAACAAATTAGCTAATTTTCATCATAAACATAAGGACAAAAAATGGTACAATATGGGGATGGATCTGAGTAATTGGAATGAATATCTTTCTAATCCGCCTTCATTTGAAAGGGCACTACCTTTATTAGCTGTTGCATTTTTAAGTTTCTTTTTAGGAACAGGTCTTGGTGAAGGACCTAAAACAAAAGCTATACTAGCCACCAATGATTATGAGGTAAATAGGAAGATTCTCTTTCAAGATAAGGAAAGTGTTGCTGTTAGATTAATAGGCCAGAATAGCCAGTATGTTTTTTATGTTCTTCCAGATGATTCTACGATCCAGATAGCGCCTATCCAAGGGAATATTAAGAAAATAATCTTGATCGTTCCATCTGAAAAGATAGAAAAGTAATAGGTCTTATTTTAAAAAGCACTCAGAAGGCTTGGCCCATAAGCATCGGGCCATCAAAAAACTTACCTGATTATCAGCTGATTATATAGGAGCTGATGATGGCAGAAATTTTCAAAATGGCTGTCATCTTTCCGAGAGCCCTAGATAACAGCCACTTTTCAAGTTTCTGCTATCAATAGTCCGTCTCTTAGCTGACGCCTATGGCTTACAATGTCTTTTAAGCTGAGTCGATAATGTTTTGCTAAGTATTAATTTTTATTATATCTATTTTCGATCTTAGTTATTAACTCAAATCCTAATTTTTTGAATTCTTCTAGTTCTGGTAAATAGACTTTATACGTCAAAAAATAAGTGGTTGCCACTCTATTTCTATAGTCCTGACTGTTTAAAGCATAATCAATAAATTGAGTATTTTCTTTATCGCTAATGCTGACAAAATCTGCCCACCAAGTAGTATTCTGTTTCCAATAAGTAAAATTTTCTTTAAAATCTTCTGCTCTCAAGTCTTCATCTACTTTAATCTCCCACATTCTTTCCGTGTAAAAATCTATGATATCTTGTACCAATTGCTCATTTAGGATATTACTATTTCCTTTAAAATTTTGACAAGTTTATCTAAAGTACAAAAGTAGTTGACACTTTTTTAACCCCAACGGGGTGACATATCCTAGCATAGGGCGCAGCCCTATGAATTGGGTATAAGTATTTCAGTAAGCCCTGAAGGGGCGACATATACTAGTC
>JALZWC010000332.1 GCA_023300255.1 Saprospiraceae bacterium
AAAAAATGAACCATAGCCCAGCTATGCTTAATTTTTTAGACTTCCTTAGAAAAAAAAATGACTAGCTTAAAACGACCAATTTATTCTTACATTTTGCCTTAGTAAAACGGTCTCTATTCTCTACTCTGAGTTATCTTAAGAGTTTTCTTTTCTGGTCTAAAAATTCATTCTCTGTCAAAAAGCCTTTTTCCCTCATTTCTCCTAAACGCTTAATTTGTTCTAATAAATCCCCGGAAATTTCTGGCGCTGGATTAGTTGTTTTATTTACAGGATTTAAGCGATATCCATTTTTTGCAAATTGATCAAATTCTTCTTGAATTCTCAGAAAAGCTAAAGCATCATGTTCTCTGATTTTATCTACATTATCAAAACCATTTTCGACAGCTTTACTTAAATGATAGAAGGCTTTGTCTTTATTTTCTGTTATAGAGTAAGAACAAGCTATATTAAAATGAACAGCTACATCTCTAGGGTTTATAGTTAATGCTTTAGTAAAATCTTTTATAGCGCCCTCAAAGTCATAATCTTTGTATCGTGCCATCCCACTGGTTTTGTGCGGATTATTTCTTGGTGCTGCTTGTTTTGTTCGTTCTGTTCGAGCTTTTCTTGGCGCTTCTTGTCTTCTAGGTTCTCGATTATATCTTATCTCTTCTTCTTGTCTAATATGCTTGTTGTATTTTCTATCGAAAGATTGGTTGTCCATAGATAAAAATAATATAGCATCTACAACACCGAGGATAGCAGAAATACCCGTAACAGATAATAATAAATATAAAATACCAAGTCCTACCTGTCCCAGATAAAAGCGATGAATTCCAAAAGCACCAAGAAAAAAGCCAAAAGCGGCAGCTACGATTTTATTCTTCATTATAATTAGCTAGGTTTAATGTATACCGCTAAAAGTATCAAATAACTCCTACAAATTCAAGATCATTCGATTGGATTAGTTTTTTTCCTTACCAAATCAATCTTTTTATAGATAATAGACAAACCAATGTCTACCTTTTTTTTCAAATTTAATAACAAATAAATAATTTTTTTTCCTATTTGTTTACTTGAATTTGTCGGATGGATAGTTAAGATAGTCTTATTAAAACGATCAGATGAATGTTGTTACTATGTTTTAACGAAATATTAATCCTGCATTTAAGCTTTTGAATTTTTAAATAAGCCTTTTTTTCTTACTTTGTCGCATATAAAATATATAAAAGTTATTTAAAATTAAATGACTTCCCTGTTTATCAAAAAATGTTACGTCCAAAGAATGACTGACGAGGACCCAAAGGAAATATTAAAATTATTGCAATCGGATGATCCGTCAACGGTAAAAAAACTCTTTTATCAGTACTATCCTTTCCTGTGTCAGAATGTCTATAGAATCGTTAAAGACCGTGCAATTGCAGAAGATTTAGCGCAAGACACTTTCTTTAAGTTTTGGAATAAACGAAACGAATTGAAGATTGAAATTTCTATTAAGGCTTATTTGAGAAAGATGGCGGTTAATGAAGCCTTATATTACTTAAGAAAAAATAAGAAATTTCAAAAAGAGGAGGTGACCGTCTTAGAATATGTCGCTAATGACGATAATGTAGAGGAGCAAATACTACACCAAGAATTAGAAGAAAAAATAGCGGAAGCAATTGCCTTATTACCTCCTCGTTGCCAAGAAGTATTTAAACTATCCAGATTTGAAGATTTAACCTATAAGCAAATAGCTGCTCGCCTCGAAATTTCTGTAAAAACAGTAGAAAATCAAATGGGAAAAGCACTTAAAGTGCTAAAAGGTGCTTTAAAACATTATTTACAATTATTTTTACTGTTTTTTAGTACCTTCTTATAAGAAGTCAGAGGTCAGATCGCTACGCTGTCAGAAGCATCACGTAGTCAATATCATACGTCTGACATCTGACAGTTCCGTTAGCGTAAGCTAACAAGAACGGTCTGACTTCTGACTTCTATAATAAAAATCTATTCTTCTAAATAATCACAAATCAAAATAATCATTTACAATGAAAGAAGCAGTAATCGTTTCCACAGCCAGAACAGGCATAGGTAGAGCTTATAAAGGCGCATTTAATAATACCAATGGCCCTACCATGGCGGGTTGGATAATAGCAGAAGCCGTAAAAAGAGCAGGTATTGATCCTGCGGAAGTAGAAGATTGTATTATGGGTTGTGCCATGCAACAAGGTACAACTGGTGCTAATATAGGTAGACTAGCAGCATTGGCAGGTGGATTGCCAGTGACTGTAAGTGGAATGACCATTGATCGACAATGTTCCTCTGGAATGATGGCCATTGCTACTGCCGCAAAGCAGATTATGTATGATGGGATGGACGTAGTGATAGGTGGTGGTATAGAATCTATTAGTTTGGTACAGAATGATAAGATGAATACCTACCGTGCTTTGGATAAAACATTAGTTGCCAAGCACAGGCATGTATATATGCCGATGTTAAAAACAGCGGAAGTTGTTGCTAAGCGATATGGTATTACTAGAGAACAGCAGGATGCGTATGGTCTTCGTAGCCAGCAATTGACAGCAGCTGGTCAAGCAGCAGGTAGATTTGACAAGGAGATTGTTGCTGCATCTACGATAAAAGGGATCATGAATAAAGAAACAAAAGAGATCTCTTATGAGGACGTAACTTTAGCAAAAGATGAAGGAAATCGTCCTTCTACCAATGCTGAAGGCTTGGCTGGTTTAAGAACCGTTATTGAAGGAGGTACTATTACTGCAGGAAACGCTAGTCAGTTATCGGATGGTGTTTCTGCGTGTGTCTTAATGGATGGCAAATTAGCGGAAAAAAGAGGCCTAGAACCATTAGGTGCTTATAGAGGAATGGCCGTTGCAGGTTGTGAGCCAGATGAAATGGGAATCGGACCTGTTTTTGCAGTTCCAAAATTATTGAAAGCTGCAGGGTTAAAAATGTCTGATATTGGACTATGGGAACTGAATGAAGCCTTTGCAGTACAAGTTATTTACTGTAGAGATCGTTTAGGTATTCCAGATGAATTACTAAATGTGAATGGAGGATCTATTTCTATTGGTCACCCTTATGGTATGTCAGGCTCTAGAATGGTCGCTCATGCATTAATAGAAGGTAAGAGACGTGGTGCTAAATATGTAGTATCTACTATGTGTGTAGGTGGTGGTATGGGCGCTGCTGGTTTGTTTGAGGTATACTAATAGGGTAGAACATCTAGGTTTGAAAATCATAAATCGTATTTCATACATCATACATCATAAATCTGTCTA
>JALZWC010000333.1 GCA_023300255.1 Saprospiraceae bacterium
CTTTTTCATGATTTAAGACTCTTTTAAATAGAATCTTTGAATCGACCACCGTGCCTGTTGTTCCTCCAATACTAATTTGCTCTCTACACAATACTCGATTGGCCCTGTTCATCACAATAATCCAAAATTCTTCATGCGGTAAATCCATCAAAATAGGAGCGATGACGTTATAAGCATCTTTGCTACTAACAATTTTGGGCTTGTCTTTTATATCTGTTAATTGTCGACGGCGGCCCAGCTCCATCGCTGCGGTGATCGCAATAGCTTTTGCTTCTCCAACGCCTTTGAATCCTTTTATTAAGTCGGGGATAGAACGTTTTCCTAATTGGTCTAAACTATTATCTACGGATTGTAGTATTCGTTTGGCTAAGCCTACTGCTGTTTCTTCTCTAGAACCAGAGCCTAACAAGATGGCGAGTAATTCGGTATCTGATAAATGTTGCTTGCCTTTAAGTAACATTTTTTCTCTTGGGCGGTCTGCTTCTGCCCATGTGGTGATCGGGAGCTTATTGCTCGGGTAGTTGTCCATAATATGCGTGTCTGATCATTTAAGAATTGGGTCTGTTTAATTACCCTTTCGAATGTAAAATACTGAATTAATCGCAAATAGAGATACGGACAAAATTAGATTAACAAAATAGGCTTGTGTTTAACCACATAGGTACATAGAGCACATAGGCTTCTATGCTATGTGTCCTATGTACCTATGTGGTTAAAAATAGTACTATACTTCCCCTATTACAGGAAATAAAAAAGACGAACGAGATACAAAGATCTAGTCCGTCTTGGGGTTATAGAGAAAATCTATATTATATATGTCCGTATGAAAAAAGTCGTATTGGTTTACCATCAAAATACTGTCAACCCTTGAAGGAATAATTAGTCCCTTCAAGGGTACAGCGAATCACCTTAAAAAAAAAAGAAGTCCATGCACATTTGCCTGGACTTTCTACTTACTTTCATTTAGCCTATGGCCTTTCTTTGAAGTTTTTAAGATGTCCCGTCTCAAAAAACTTACACTATAAAGATGATTTCGCTTCAGGGATTCCACAAAATTTTGCCATTATTTTACAAATAAAATTTAATTATCTTCTAACTTGTTGATTATCAGGGAGAAAAAATAATTTTTTTTTGAAAAAAAATGACTTAGATTTGAGTATTTAGAAGACGATTACTTTTAACAACTTCTATAAATATCCAGAAAACAACCCAATATGATGAAGTTATTGAAAACTTTACTGCTATTAATTAGCTGCTATACGGTCTTATCTGCTCAAGTTCCTACACCAGAATCCGTTTTTGGTTTTAAAGTAGGAGCAGATTATAAACTAGCAGATTATGACCAAATGCTAAATTATTATGATCAATTAGTTGCATCCTCTGATAGGATACAGATGATCGATATAGGTAAATCCGTAATGGGACGACCTATTAAATTGATGTTTATTTCTTCCGCTGAAAATCTAAAACAACTGGATCGCTATAAGGAAATTAGTACCTTATTAGCTAGGGCGAAAGTTGATTCAGTAGCAGCAATGGATTTAGTCCAAGAAGGAAAGGCAGTTGTTTGGATAGATGCAGGGATGCATGCAAGTGAACGAGCACATGCACAGATGAGTAGTGAGTTAGCTTATAAACTAGTCACGGAGGAATCGGCGGAGATGAAAAAAATTAGATCGGAAGTGATTACTTTGTTGTGTCCTGTTATTAATCCTGATGGTGTAGATATTATTGTGGATTGGTACAGAAAGCAATTGGGCACTCCTTATGAAACGTCTCGTACACCTATCCTTTATCAAAAATATGTAGGACATGATAATAACCGAGATTGGTTTATGAATAATATGCCAGAGACTCGGGCAGCTACGAATATTTTATATCGAGAATGGTATCCTCAAATTGTTCATAATCACCACCAAACTTCTCCTGCTTGGGCAAGAATATTTTTGCCACCTTTTCGAAGTCCTGTCAATCCACGAATACATCCTGGTGTAACGACTAGTGTCAATATGGTCGGTACGGCTATGGCCAATCGTTTTGCCATGAAAAAAATGCCAGGCGTGATTTCTGGAACGAACTTCAGTATGTGGTGGAATGGTGGTATGCGAACTGCTCCTTATTACCACAACATGATCGGTATATTAACAGAGGTAGCACATGCTACACCGACCCCTAGGTATTACGATCCAAAGAAAAAACCTAAGACGGTAGCAGGTATTCGTTCTGATGGTACAGAAGTTTTTTATCCTTACCCTTGGGAAGGCGGAGATTCTCATTTTAGAGATGCTGTGGATTATATGATTACAGCTTCTATGGGAATTTTAGATTTAGCAGCAGATAGAAAAGAAGAGTTTCTACAGAACATCTACATAATGGGCAAGGATGCAATTGAGAATGATAAAGAAGCATTTGCCTATGTCTTACCTACAGATCAATGGGATAATAGTGAGGCTATTAAATTAGTAGAGGTTTTGCAAAGAGGTGGATTGGAGGCAACAGAAGCAACGGCTGATTTTACTGCCAATGGCAAATCTTATAAGGCAGGGTCTATCATTCTTTATGGAGCACAAGCATTTCGTCCTTTTTTAATAGATTTATTAGAAAAGCAAGCATATCCTAATCAATACTTATATCCAGGCGGCCCACCAAAGCCACCTTATGATTTGGCAGGTTGGACGCTACCGCTTCAAATGGGGGTACAAGTAGATCGAGTGGATGAAAGTTTCCAAGCATCGACGAAGGCAATAACAGGTATTATAAAAACTAAAGCACAAAAAGTAAGTGCTGCTAAAGTAGGCTATACTTTTGACTGTAAAGAAAATGCTTCTTATACGGCTGTTAATAAATTGGTACAAAGAGGCTATACGGTGAACATTCAGGAAGATGGTTCTTTTTCTGTAGCGGCCGCAGATGGCTTAGAGGATACCATTGAAGAATTAGCAACGACAACTGGAATTGCTTTCAAAGGGATGTCCAAATCAAAAAAACAGAAAGGGAAACAAAAGGAATTAAAAGCTTACAAATTCGGTATCTACAAAAGTTGGGTAGCCAATATGGATGAAGGCTGGACACGTTGGGTTTTAAAAGAACATGCTTTTGAAGTAGATACTCTATATGATGCAGATATTCGAGCAGGTAATTTGGAGGACTACGCTGCGATCATTTTACCAGATCAACGACCGAAGAGCTTGCTGCATGGACATGATGAAAGCAAAATGCCAAAACAATATACTGGAGGTATAGGTTTGGAAGGAGTGATTAGTTTATCTAATTATGTCAAAAATGGTGGGACGCTTATTACTTTTGATAAAGCAAGTGATTTAGCGATTGAGCAATTTGGATTACCTATCAAAAACTTGACAAATAATCTGCCAGATGATAAATTCTTTATCCCCGGTTCTTTAATAAGGGCCAAGGTAGATACCAATCATCCTTTAGCAAGCGGCATGCAAGAAGAGGTCGCTGCTTCCTTCTCTAGGAGTCGTGCTTTTGAAATTGTTAAACCATCCTATAAGGGAGAAGGAGGGGTAGAGAAAATTAAAAAAGCAGTAACACCAGACGTTGATATTATTGTAAAATTTGCAGAAAAAGATTTGTTGATGAGTGGCTGGGCAAATGGGGAAGAGAAGTATTTGAAGAATAAAGGCGCGATGTTGAATGCTACCTATGGAAAGGGGAATGTGGTATTGTTTAGTTTTCGACCACAGTTTCGAGGACAATCTAGGGGGACTTATAAATTGATTTTTAATAGTATTTTGCAAGCGGCGGCGGTGGAGTAGATTTGCTTGGATATAGTTTAATTCGTGCCGTAGGTACGACATGTTGGTAGAAAAATATAATATGATTAGATTCCCGTGCCGTAGGTACGGCATGTGAAATACGGTTGGTCACATGTCGTACCTACGGCACGAGAAAAACGTTGCAAATTAAAGCTACCGACATGTCGTACCTACGGCACGAAGGACATACTAGTTTTTACGGGGACGAAGCTACGCTCCTTATAAAATAGGAAAAAGATTATTTTCTATAGACGGGGTCGGGGCGATGCCCCTTTAAAACAAAAAAGGAGCGTAGTTTCGGATTAGTCTATAGCAAAAAGAACATTGATCAAAAATATAAAGAGCGTAGTTTCGTCGCTCCTTATAAAATAGGAAAAAGGTTGTTTTCTATAGACGGGGTCGGGGCGATGCCCCTTTAAGGCAAAGTGAAAGAATAAATTAGCCATTTTAAACTGCCCTTTTTCCTTCTAAGAAATCCTAAAAAAGGAACCGTAGCCCAGCTATGCTTAATTT
>JALZWC010000334.1 GCA_023300255.1 Saprospiraceae bacterium
CGAGGTACATAGGCCACATAGTTTTTAGAGAGGATCTTACTTCATAAAACTATCCAAGTATCTGGCTAGTGTCTAGTAAGTCTAGTAGTTACCTGATAATGAGTAATACTATGTGAACTATGTATCTATGTGGTAAATTCGTCAACATTATATGTGTTTTCCCCCAATTCTTTTCATTGGCGACAGCCAATCCAGAATACTTATGTATATACCATAGCCAAGGAACGCAGGTTCAAAAACTAATATTGGCTTTAGCCAATGCTGAACAGTAACGTATTTTTAACCAGATAAAGTATAAGGGCCATTCCTTCGTGACGCTGTGGTCTTTTCCTTCATTCTCTCCATATTCCAACGTATATTTGCAGACTTAAATAAAGATATGTATAAATCAAATATTTTACTTGCTCTACTTTTCTTTCTACTGGCTGCTAATAATGAAATAACAGCACAACAGGATGGTGCCGCTTTTCGAGCGGATTATCAATATCAGATCAAGCGAACGACTGAGGTAATCAAAGTAGATGGGGCGATTGATGAGTCGGTATGGCAAAAAGCGCAAAAGGCGACCAATTTCTTCTATATCACGCCAGTAGCAGATAAACAAGTAGAAGAGCGGGATCAAACAGAAGTCATGATGACTTATGATGATCGTAATATATATATAGCCGCTATTTGTTATGGTGCAGAGCCGTATCTAGTCTCGTCACTAAAGCGAGATGGTCGTTCCTTTTGGGATGGGGAAGTTTTTATGATTTCTTTTGATCCGGGTAATGAGCGAACTACTGGTTTCGGATTTGCGACTAATTCTGCGGGCGTACAATATGATAATCAACTTAGTGGTGATTTGGGAACAAGAAGTGGGGGAGGTAGTAATGGGTTCAATACTGCTTGGAATAATAAATGGCAATGTGAGACGCAAAAATATGGTTCTTATTTTGTAGTAGAAATGGCTATCCCATTCAAATCTCTTAGATATAGCGATAGTAAAGTATGGGGTGTTCAGTTTAATAGAGGGGTTTCTTCTACTAATAGTTTTCATGCATGGACACCTGTGCCATTGCAGATTTTTGGCCCAGATTTAGGGTATAATGCTTCTCTTGTATGGGATGAGGTGCCAAAGAAAACTAAAAGTAATATTGCAGTCATTCCTTACGCTTTTACATCTACTTCTAAGGATATTGAAGCAGGCACTCCTACGGACACTAATTTTGAAACTGGATTAGATGCTAAGATTGCATTGAGCAGTAGCCTAAACCTTGATATAACAGTTAATCCAGATTTCTCGCAGGTAGATGTAGATCGGCAGGTAACTAACTTGACAACCGTCAATATTCAATTTCCAGAACAACGAATTTTCTTTGTAGAGAACAGTGATATTTTTTCTGATTTTGGCATTCCGCCCATGCGACCTTTCTTTTCCAGAAGAATTGGTTTGAGAGATGATGGCTCCTCGATTCCGATTAGTTACGGAGCACGGATAACAGGTAATTTGACGAAGGATACTCGTATTGGTTTAATGAATTTGCAAACTAAGTCTGCGGATGTGGAGCCAGGTAATAATTATAGTGCATTGGCCGTAAGCCATAGAGCTTTTGGAAGGTCTGTTATCAAAGGATTTTTTCATAATCGAATAGGTCATTTGAATGGAGATTATGACTCTAATGATTTTACTAGAAATTTGGGACTTGAATTTGACTACAAATCCAAAGATGGATATGATAGATTTGCAGTGGGTTACAGCTTATCTAACAGTGAAGGCGTATCGAATAAAAATGGTTATTACCATGCCATTGCACAATTTGGGGATGATAACTTTAGATTTTATGCCAATCTCGCAGGTATTGGAAAAAACTATTCTGATGAGATGGGTTTTATCCAACAATTGAATCAATATGACGCAGTCGCAGAGGAAGTGATTCAGATAGGATATGATCATTTATTTTCTAATTTGAGTTACACCATTTATTCCAAAGACGAAAAGATCAATACCCATACCTTTAGTTTATTTAATGTAGGAGATTGGGAGCGGGAAGAAAATACGAATTTCAGTTACCGAGTGAGTGGTAATTATAGGATTGCCTTTGCCAATACCAGTCGAGTCTCTGCTAGTGTAGCTCATATCTACCGAAAATTATTGTTTCCTTTTATTTTTACGGAGAACCCATTAGCAGCAAAAGGATATACTTGGAAATCTATTGAAGTAAACTATCAATCGGATGTAAGAAAAGTGTTTAATTATTCCTTGGGTGGCAGTATAGGTGGATTCTATAGTGGAAATAGAAAAAGCGTTAACGCAGAAATTAATTACCGTCGCCAACCTTGGGGTAATTTTGGCGTGGCATTCGAAGCGAATGAATTGACCTTTGATGAAGATATTGGAAATACTACTTTATTATTAATTGGTCCAAAATTAGAGTTTAGTTTTAGTAGAGATTTTTTCTGGACTACTTTTTTACAATATAATACCCAGCAAGATAATTTCAATATTAATAGTCGAATACAATGGAGATTCCAACCACTATCAGATCTGTTTTTAGTGTATAC
>JALZWC010000335.1 GCA_023300255.1 Saprospiraceae bacterium
GTCGTTTTAAGCTAGTCATTTTTTACTCTAAGGAATTCTGAAAAACTAAGCATAGCTGGGCTATGGTTCTTTTTTCAGGACTTCTTAGAGGGAAAAAGGACAGGTTAAAATGGCTAATTTATTCTTACTCTTTGCCTAATATCTACGACAGAGCTATTGTGGGTAAAGATGGTAGCAAATACTTAGAAAATAATTGTTTCAAAAAAAATACCCCAATCTATTATGAAGCTTTGGCAGAAGGATACAACGATCAATAAAAGGATTGAAAATTTTACAGTTGGTAAAGACAGGGAATTAGATTTATGGCTTGCCAAATATGATATACTAGGCTCTTTGGCGCATATCGAAATGCTCGAAAGTATTGACTTATTAGAAAAAGAAGAACTCCAGCAGTTGCAAGTTAAATTGAAGCAATTGTTTCAAGAAGTAGAGAAAGGAAACTTTATTATTGAAGATGGAATTGAAGATGTACATTCACAAGTAGAGTTATTGCTAACTCAAAGCTTAGGGGATATTGGGAAGAAAATACATAGCGGTCGCTCTAGAAACGATCAAGTATTAGTAGATTTAAGGTTATTCTTTAGAGGAGAAATAAAAGAGGTCGCAGAATCTACTAAGGGCCTTTTTTCAACATTACTCCAATTAAGTGAACAGCATAAAAGCGATCTAATGCCAGGCTATACTCATTTGCAGGTAGCGATGGTTTCGTCTTTTGGATTATGGTTTGGTGCTTATGCAGAAAGTCTAGTGGATGATGTTACCTTACTTCAATCTGTCTACAAAATAATTAACCAGAATCCCTTAGGTTCCGCAGCAGGATATGGTTCTTCCTTTCCATTGAATCGAACGATGACTACAGAGTTATTAGGATTCGAAAATCTAAATTATAATGTCATACACGCGCAATTAGGACGTGGAAAATCAGAATTGTTTTTAAGTTTTGCATTAGCCGCGATTGCTAGTACGCTTGGAAAATTCGCAATGGATATATGCTTGTACACGAATCAGAATTATAGTTTTATTAGCTTTCCAGACGAACTAACGACGGGTTCGAGTATTATGCCCCACAAAAAAAATCCAGACGTTTTTGAACTGATTCGAGCGAAGTGTAATAAGCTACAAAGCTTGCCGACAGAGATTAGTATGACTATCAATAATCTTCCAGCTGGATACCATAGAGATTTTCAATTATTAAAAGAATCTTTATTCCCTGCGCTGCAAGATTTAAAAGACTGCTTACAAATAGCGGATTACATGCTACATCATATTGGTATTAAAACTGGTATTGTAGAAGACGAGAAATATCAGTATTTATTTTCTGTAGAGGAAGTCAATAAATTAGTACTAAATGGAGTGCCATTTAGAGACGCTTATAAGATAGTCGGGAAACAAATAGATGCGGGTGATTTTAACCCAAGCACAGATGTATCACATACGCATGAAGGCAGTATTGGTAATTTGTGTACTGCCCAGATACAAGCTAAAATGGAGGCTGCATGGGCAGGATTCTCTTTTCAGAAAGCAGAAGATGCAATAGCGAAATTGGTTAGTTAATAATTATGCGAAAATTTAATTATAAGTTTCTATTTCATCTGTTCTTTAGTTTGTTTTTAATATCGCTACCTTTTTCTAAAGGCGTTGCTTCTACTGCTTATGTAGGCTTATTAGTATTATCTGTTTTTAGTATTTTACAAAAACAGTTGACTACTAACATTGTCAAACAATCTTCCACCCCAGAAGATAATGAATCGTTAAAAATTGTAAAAAAAATTTTATTAATTCCTGGGTTATTATTTTTAATGCTAGGCGGAAGTCTTTTATACTCTGAAGATGTAACAAAGGGAATAGAAGAATTAATTAGTCAAAGTAAAATCATAGGGATTCCATTAATTTTTTATGCTAACCTTTTTTTAATCCACCAACGATATTATGGGTATGTGAATATGTTGATTCGGGCTGTTTCGGTAGCAGTAGGAATTACCTTCATTTTGTTTCTATTACCTGATTTCTTAGTTGAACGTATAACGGATTTAATAGGGATGCAGGAATATGTGATACACGATAAAAAATATGCTTTTGGAGCCTATAGTCCATTTGTTGATCGACTGCAATTTAGTTACCTAATTGTAGTAGTAATATTCTTAGAACTATGGAATGTATTTCATTTAGCTGTGAACCAAAGATTGTCGTATTTTTTTAAAAATTCTACTTTACTTTTATTGTTGGTTGGTATAATAATATTGGGCGCAAGAGGGGCACAATTAGGTTTTCTCTTAGCTTTAAGTATTTGGATAATTGGCATTTTTTACCAATATGGATATTCGTGGTGTAAAGGAAAATGGGGAGGCAGTATTGCTGTTGGGATATTAACTATTGGATTGCTGATGACTACTGTACTTATTCCATTTGCAGCATATAAAACGATACCAAGTGTCGAAACGCGTTATAATCAAATGACCTGGGAATTAGGCACTTTTCAAGATGGTACTTTTCAAAATTATGATTATACCCATTTTACAAGTGTTCGTCGTTTATTGTCTTGGAAGCATACTTGGACGCTTATTCAGGAAAAGCCAATATTAGGTGTTGGACTTGGAGATTATGATGAGGCAATGGAAATAGTTTATCAAAAAGAACCACTTCGTTTTCCTGTTAATACCCATAATCAATTCCTTTATTATTGGGCGTGTGGAGGTGTTTTAGCTTTGGGTGGATTTTTATTGATATGGTTATATTGGTTCTACCAGTGTATTTGTACAGAAAAGTACTGGACAAAAGTATTAAGTGGAGCATTTTTTGCTTTTTATTTCTTTGTGTTCCTATTAGACGCACCATTGAATTATCAAGTTGGATCGATGACGTTTTGGTTAGGATATGCAATTATTAGTATACCGTTGTTTGAGAGATTTTCTTTTAAGCGGGTGTAACAAAACTCTCTGAGTTGTGTAAGCTTAGAAATGGCACAACTCAGAGAATTGTGTTACTAAGGAATGTGTATGAAATAACTTCGTAATTTATGCTGCTTCTTTTGCTCTTATTTTTCACTTTAATTCAGTCAAAGTATCAACAATTATCCTT
>JALZWC010000336.1 GCA_023300255.1 Saprospiraceae bacterium
CCAGAACCGCAGCCAGAACCAGAACCGCAACCAGAACCAGAACCAGAACAGAGTACTTTAACAGTTATCTGTCCTAGTAATATTTCTCAAAATACAGCCGTGGGACAGAGTAACGTGGCCGTAACGTGGAACGACCCAACTGTAACCTCTACCTGTAGTCAGGGGAGCACAAGTGGAGGAGACTGTTCTACTAGTCTTTCAGGATTTAGTTATATAGGAACAGAAGGTGGTTCTAATTTTTTCTTATCAAATAATAGTTTTACTTGGACAGCAGCAAGAGCTGATGCTCAACAAAATAGTGGGTTCTTAGCGTCTATCGACAATCAAGCTGAAAATGATTTGATTCAAGGAACAGGTGATATCGTATATATCGGTCTGAGTGACGAAGATTCAGAGGGAACTTTTAGATGGGTGGATGGTAGCAGTCCAGATTTTACCAATTATGAAAATGAAGCAGGTAATACAGAGTCGGATGACTATGTAGCAGTAAACCCTTGGGATGGATCTTGGGCTTATTATAATGAATTTGTATCCAAAAGATATATCTTAGAAATACCATGTGGCGATACAGGTGGAGGAGTTGACGGAACTACTATTTCACAAATTAGTGGTCCAGCTAAAGGGAGTCTATTTCCAATAGGTACTACTATTATAAATTATAGAGCAACGGATGCTTGTGGGAATACAGAACTTTGTTCCTTTAATGTAACGGTACGAGCTACTGCCTCTTCTTTAGGTATTACCTGCCCATCTAATCAGACGGTACAAATAGAATCAGGAAGGACAACCGTAAACATAGATTGGGAAGAACCAATAGGAACTTCTAATTGTTCAGGAACAGTATCAACAAATCGAATAGGCGGCCAATCTCCAAATAGTTCTTTTGGAGCAGGTATTTATGATATTACTTATAGGGTTACGGATGTTTGTGGAAATACAGAGGACTGTACTTTTACAATAACGGTTCAAGGAGGAGAGACTGGTAATTTAAGTATTAATTGCCCGTCTAACCAACAAGTACAATTAAGTCCTGGAACTTCAGCAGTACGTGTAAATTGGCAAGTGCCATCGTCCACAACAAATTGTACAAATGGAGCAACTGTAACTCAAGTAAGTGGACCAAGTCCAAATAGTAATTTGACCGCAGGTATCTATAATGTGTTGTACCAAAGTACAGATAATTGTGGTAATAGTGAGACCTGTACTTTTAGAATAGAAGTTCAAGCTACTTTGACTGATTTAACATTTAATTGTATAGCTGATTTGACGATTCAATTGGCGAATGGAGAAACACAAAGGGTCCTCGACTGGGAGATACCAAATGGTTTTGGAACTTGTCCAGGCACAATTAGTTTGACACAAACAGGAGGACCAAGTGCTAGTCAGGCATTAAGTGCTGGAACTTACCAAGTGAGTTATGAAGCCAGAGATGATTGCGGAAATACGGTTAATTGTGATTTTAATATTACGATAATTGCAGCACCTCCTGTTGATCCATCTCCTGTTGATCCATCTCCTGATTCGGAGATGAGTCTAGATTGTTCAGGAGATATATCTGCCCAACTTGATAATGGAGAAACAGGTCAAATAGTATACTGGAATGAGCCAAGCATTATTACCAACTGTGCAAATGCAGGTGGCAGTACATCGACCGCATGTGAGGAGCAGTCAATAAACGGATATTTTTACTTGGGTCAACTAGGGCAAAGCTTATACTACCGTTCTAATGAACCTACTCCATGGGAAACGGCAAGGCTAGCGGCAATAGCTGCAGGGGGAGAATTAGTTCAAATTGAATCAGCAGAAGAAAATGCATTTATACAGGAAATATTACAATCTGGATTTCTATATATCGGTCTTACCGATCAGGAGACAGAAGGTACTTTTGTATGGTCAGATGGTAGTGCTACTACTTATATCAATTATGAGAACGATCAAGCAAATTCTGTTAACACAAATAATTATTTATTTAATGGTTGGACAGGTGGCTGGACACTCACGGGGACTGATGTACATGCAGAATCTATAATAGAAGTAAAATGCGAGTCAGGTATAGAAACAGAATCAGGTACTATTCAACAAACTTCGGGACCAGAAAATGGTAGCTTTGTAGGTGTAGGGACTACGACTATTGAATATACAGGAACGGATGCATGTGGTAATACGGCTACTTGTAGTTTCACTATTACACTTACAGCCGCCGATGGATCTCCTGATAACCCTAGTAATCCTGATAACCCTGGTAATCCAAGTAATCCAGGTAACCCAAGTAATTCCGATTGTATGATTCGCCCTCAATCTGTAAGTGTAGTAAGTGGGTATTCGATTGGCGGAAGAGTAGAGGATTTGATTAATGGAAGCGGCTTACAATCTGAAAGCATATCAGCAACTCATGAGAGTGGTCAATTGTACGATGCTGTTTGGTTAAGCGCTGGAGTATCTCCTATATTGGAATTTGATTTAGGATCAGGACAAGCAATAAATGGTATCGCCTTATGGAATTACTCTTATCACACTTGGCTGGTATTAAAGAGAAGAGGGGTTGGAGATTTTGCTATTTCTACAGCTGGAGATAATGGAGAGTTTGGAACAGAAACTTTCTTTACTAATCAAATGGATATTGAGTCGGGTGTTCCTGAAGTTAGACAATATTATGAGTTACCTAGTACTGTTTTTGCAAGAAAAATACGGCTCCGAGTTATTAATGCTATAAATGATGCTAACTATGTTGGCTTAGGAGAAGTTCGATTTACAAGGAATTGTAATATAGAAGGTTTAGAAGAAAGCGAAGAGCGTACGAATAGATTTAGACTAGGAACTACTCTTAATACTACACCTGCTAATTTTGGAGAATTAAGTATTACGCCAAATCCTTTTTCAGGCAGATTTCAAATAGACTTACCTTCGTTATCGGAGGAATCTTTACAGGTGAAAATTTATAATGAACTAGGAAAAGAGATCTATAATAACTTTATCGAATCAGGCCATCAAGAATTAGCTATTGATTTGCAAGAGCAGCCTAGTGGAATTTATTTTGTTAGAATACTATCGAATACGACTTCTTATAAGTTGCATAAAATTATTAAGCAATAGATTATAAAATAAAGTTGAGGTAATTTCAACCCAATTGGTCCGATCACTTCGAGTGATCGGATCAAATTGGACGTTTCATCCGACCACTGGAAGTGATCGGATGAATTAATTGGCTACCCCAAGGTTGTTATACACTCAAATAAAATCAGGTAGTTAGCGAAGCTACCTTTATAAAAGAAGGCTTGACGGATATTACCCGCCAAGCCTTTTTAATTGAGTGTGTAAAGAATTGGGGGAACATATATATTAAATCTAAAGAACACAATAAGATGTTGACATTTTTTACCACGCTACAAACATACGAGGTACATA
>JALZWC010000337.1 GCA_023300255.1 Saprospiraceae bacterium
TAAATACAAAAAAAGGCGATTGGTTGAAACCAATCGCCTTTTTTCAAAAAAAATTTATATAATTTCCTACTAATGGAAAGAAGTTTTTATACCGAAAGAAACAGATAAAGAATTGATTCTGTCCTTTGTTGGGCCTATACGAGATTGAGAAATATAGTAATGAAAGTCAGGTTGCATAAAGACACTCCATTTTGGAGACATATAATATTCTGCCCCTACCCCTAAATTAACAGTAAAGAATCTGTTTTCTTTGAAAGAATCACCGCCTAAAATTCCTTTATTAAATCTGATTTTACTTAATCTTGAGCTACCAGCTATTTCATTAAACTGTTTTGTGGTAGGCTGACGTTTATCCGTAATATCGTATTGCGCTCTTAATACAATATTCATAGCGACTCCGTTTTGCGCATATAGATGCAATTTTCCTTTACCTAGTACAGCGTAGTTATATCTTAAATTCAGAGGTATTTGCAAGGTCTGTAAATTAATCCCTGTAAATTGTTTTAAATTAATTCCTCCACCATAGCTACTATAGGCATCATCAATATTAGGTGCATACGTTTTAGCAGAATAAATCAGACCTGTTTCTATTTCGTATCGGTTATATTTGAAACCTAAACTGAAACCACTCCCGTATCCTGCTCCTTTTTGAGTTAAGACACTTGTTGATAGAAATTGATCCGCAGAGCGAACAGCACTTGTTCCACCTATATGAGAAACCATTCCAAATCTTAACCGAGAATACATTTTGTATCGCGTACAGTTTTCACAATCTAAAGGCAAAATATTTGTAGTTGCTAAACTAGCAGGTTCCAATGACGGAAGAGATTCTAAAAAGATAGAATTAGCTAAACCTACTAGATTTAAGTGTCGAGTCATTTCTGGTACGGTAATCGTCAAACCAGTCTCTCCATCAATACCAAAAGTCAATGCCTTTAAATCATAGTCTATAGCTCCTCCACTAATATCCACTGTTGTTAAAGCTGGAGAAAAATACAATTGGTTATCTACATTTTTATCAATAGTACTATCTTCTTTATCTGTTACAGATTGGCCAACTGTTACGATTGGTTGGTTTTTCTGAACATTAGTTGTGCTTGCTTGCGGTGCTTCCAAAAGAGCAGCTTCTTTTGCTGGTACTTCTTCGATCACCTCCTTTGCTGGAAAGGAAGAAACTTGAGGAAAATTTGGAAAAAACTGATAGAAGTTTAAAAATAATAAAGCGATCAATATTACTTCGGCAGATTTATTTTTAATTAAACTCTCTTTTACTGCTTTTTCTTGCCTCAATCGTGCAGCCAACATTTCCCAATGACTTGGTTGGTAAGTAGGATTAATAAAATTAATTTTTGTCTTTACCTCCGTATCGAAATTTTTACCTTCTATTTCTACCTGATCCAATGCAGCGGCCATGCGTTGCCAGTTAGGCATTGCAGCATCCGTTTTTATATTTTCTAATTTTCCACTAATCAAAGAATCAAAAGCAGTAGTATCTTCTATTGCAGAAATACTATCTAATTGTTGCTCCATCTGCGCCCAATGATCTTCATTGAAAGGAGCCTCCAAGTTTTCTAATGATTGTTTAATCTGTTTATCAAACTGGTTCTGTTCCATGTGCTTCTTATATTCTTTCTACGTCTATATACTTACTTATACTTAAAACTGATTAATATATTTTGCAATTTCGCTCTAGCTTTGACAAGATTAGATCGAGAAGTGCTTTCCGTGATTCCAAGATTTTCTGCGATTTCTTTATGTTGATACCCTTCTATTACATACAAATTGAATACCGTTCTATAGGCTGGACTTAACTTTTGGATAGCAGCCAGTATTTCTTTTTCTGTACATTTGCTAATTGCATCAGCATCTACTGATCGAATATCCTGTGCTTCTTCCAAACCTTCTGTTCTTCTTCGTGCATTCTTTCGATAAAAATCAATAGCTGTATTGACCATAATTCGATGAATCCATGCACTTAAAGAAGTACCTACCTTGTATTTATTTATATATTTAAAAACTTTAATAAAACCTTCATGCAGAATATCTAAAGCATCGTTCTGGCTATTAGAATAGCGTAAACATACACCCATCATTTTGCTATAATGCATTTCATACAACTGCTTCTGCGCCCAACGTTCATTGCGCACACAAGCTTTTATAAAGTCTTGTTCATCAGCGTATTCATAAGACAGGGTAATGTCCATAATGAATAGATTTTGATTCAGAATATCAATATAGAACCTATTAATGTACTAGTAATCTTGAAAAATTCTGAGGTAGAGGAATATACCAAAAGTGTTCTAGTTAGTAGGAAATAACAACCTCCTTACTTCTAATAACCTTGTTTCGTGCCAGATAAAGTTAATTGTTTTTTTTGAATCTAGCAAAAAAGGTATTCCTAAGGAATGAATATAGCCAACAAATCGTCTATTTAGGTACTTATTAGGAGAACGAATTAGAGGAGAGATACGCTGCTTCTATCCAGCAGTTCTCATTTTAGATGTGATTTTATCCCGCAATTTAAATCGGTAACTGCTGGCTTCTATCTAGTATAGATCGCATAAAAACAAGCGTAGAGAAAGGAATCTTAGTTGAATAAAAAGGATTTTGTTTGTTTTCTTCTTGTTCTAAGCACTAAGTAGTCGGACATAAATAAGATAACAATTTAAAGGAGCTTATTTTTTTGCTAGTTGTTTTTAAAAAAGTCGCACATAGCCTAGCTACGTAAGCCCTT
>JALZWC010000338.1 GCA_023300255.1 Saprospiraceae bacterium
TTTCCTTTTCCGTTGCTAGCACCACCTTTACCCTTACCTTTCTTTGGTAAATTTTGGTAAGCTTCATATTGATCGGGTGTTAAAACAGTAGCAATCTTTTCGTCGAATGCAGCTTTAGCTGCTTTTCTTTCTTCTTTGAAAGCTGCTTTCTCTTCTACGCTCAAATTGCGCATATCTTTGCCATTCCCTTTTCGGTTTTCCAGTTGTTCTGTAAATATGGCTTGTAATTCTGTACTTTGTTCAGTAGATAAATCTAATTGTTCTGCCAAACGAGTGGCCTTTTTTTCTGCGCTTACGGCTCGGTTCCCTTTATCTGATTGTGCATTAACGAATAATGCAGCAACTAATAAGAAGGATAATAACATTATTTTTTTCATAATTGATTAAGTCGTTTTTGTGAATAATGCTTATTTGAAATCTTAATCCAAATAGCTTTTATAATTACTTAGACGCTAAAGTAGAAGATAAATTTTCATTAAAAAAGTTAAAACGTGTTAAGCTTTTGCTAAATGTTTTAATAGGTGCTCTTGCTACTAGGTCGGTCGTTCATACGATTGGTAAGTGGTTTTTAAAGTAGACATTAGACTAGGCGTTCCTCCGATCCTTGCTTAGGTAATTTTTTCTTCAAACTTCCTTATCCCTAGTGAACAGATCTAGAATTAGGAAAAATCACACATTTTCTACGCTACCCAAACATAAATCTCTATATTTACCTAGAAAGAAACAGCTATTAAACAAGCTATTCTTTCGGGAAAACTAAAAAACAAACTAACATGCTAATAAAAACTTATGCCAGTGCCGTTCATGGTGTTGATGCGAAGACGATTACAGTAGAAGTGAATGCAGGTGGCTTAGTTCCACAAGGCTCTCAATTTTATCACCTCGTAGGCTTACCCGATAATGCGATTAAAGAAGGCTTCCAACGCTTCGAAGCGGCCCTTGGAAATGTCGGCAAAAAAGTACCTCGATTAAAATTAGTAGTTAATTTAGCACCCGCAGATATTCGGAAAGAAGGGAGTGCCTATGATTTGCCAATAGCGATGGGCGTTTTGGCGGCGACGGGCCAAATCAAGACTGATACGATACACGAATACGTGATGATGGGCGAGTTATCTTTAGATGGCAGCTTACGACCTATTAAGGGCGCATTACCAATAGCCATACAAGCTAGAGCCGAAAACTTCAAAGGGGTCATTGTTCCTAAAGAGAATGCTAAAGAAGCAGCGATTGTGAATGACTTAGTGGTATATGGTATTGAGAATATAACAGAAGCGATTGATTTTTTCGATGGAATACATGAATTGAAAGCTACGAAAGTAGATACAAGAGATGAGTTTTTCAATACTCAGGATGAATACGATATTGATTTCTCTGATGTAAAAGGTCAAGAAAATATTAAGCGAGCATTAGAGTTAGCCGCAGCGGGAGGACATAACGTTATTCTAATAGGCCCACCTGGCGCAGGTAAAACAATGTTGGCGAGAAGACTGCCGACCATCCTTCCCCCCCTCTCTTTAAGAGAAGCTTTAGAGACAACAAAAATACATTCTGTTGCAGGTGTCTTACCAGGTAATACTGCTTTAGTATCTACTCGCCCTTTTCGTGCGCCACATCATACGATCAGCGATGTTGCATTAGTGGGCGGCGGATCAAATCCACATCCAGGCGCGATCTCTCTTGCGCACAATGGCGTATTGTTTTTGGACGAATTGCCAGAATTCAAACGCTCCGTTTTAGAGGTTCTACGTCAACCAATGGAAGAACGAAAAATTACCATCTCTAGAGCAAAAAGTACGGTAAATTACCCTTCTAGTTTTATGTTGATTGCTTCGATGAATCCTTGTCCCTGTGGTTACTTCAATCACCCTGACAAAGAATGTGTCTGCGGTGCAGGCGTCGTCAAGCGATACCTCAATAAAATATCTGGCCCCTTATTAGATCGCATAGATTTGCATGTAGAAGTCACTCCTGTTTCTTACGAATTATTAGCAAATTATGATCAGCCTAGCGTTCCAAGTAAAGATATTGCGGAACGAGTGGTCCTAGCCAGAGATATACAAACAGAGCGATTTAAGGATGTCAAAAATGTGCATTGCAATGCGATGATGCCTAGTCGCCTAGCGAAAGAAGTTTGTCAACTAGATCAGCCTTGTATGGTCTTACTAAAAACGGCGATGAAGAAATTGCAGCTTTCTGCTCGTGCCTATGATCGTATTTTAAAAGTGGCTCGGACGGGTGCAGATTTGTCGGGTAGTAAAAATATCAAGATTGAGCATTTGGCGGAGGCGATACAGTATCGGAGTTTGGATCGGGATAATTGGGGTGGGTAGAATTTTGTCCCGCACCTTCCCGTTGCTGGACAAATTGATTCAAGAGATAAATGTTGTCAATTCGAAAACTTGCGGGACAACGGGAAGTTGTCCAGTAAGAGTCTTGTCCCGCAACTTCCCGTTGCTGGACAAGTTATTTGATAGGATTAATTTTTAGTTCGGAAAACTTGCGGGACAACGGGAAGTTGTCCAGCAAGAGTCTTGTCCCGCACCTTCCCGTTGCTGGACAAGTTATTTCGAAAGATGAGTTTTTTTAGTTCAAAAACTTGCGGGACAAGGGGAAGTTG